>JBDKIN010000071.1:0-2930 GCA_039797095.1 Verrucomicrobiota bacterium | reverse complement strand
TCCCTCTGCGTCCTCGGCCTCGGCTACATCGGCCTCCCGACCGCGTCCATCTTCGCGACGAAAGGACGCCGCGTGCTCGGCGTCGATGTCTCCGCGTCGGTGGTCGAGACGATCAACAGCGGCCGCATCCACATCCAGGAGCCCGACCTCGACGTGCTCGTGCGCGCCGCGGTCCGGTCCGGCAACCTGAAGGCGGCCGCCACGCCCGCTCCGGCGGAGGTCTTCATTCTCGCCGTCCCGACGCCTTTCCTCGCTTCGCCTGAAGGCGCCAAGGTACCGGACCTTTCGTTCGTTGAAGCCGCCGCCCGTTCGATCGCCCCGTTCGTCGCCGCCGGCAACCTGATCATCTTGGAATCCACTTCGCCGGTCGGCACCACCGAGAAGGTGAAGGGCTGGCTCGAGGCTGAGCTCGCGAAACTCGGCCGCAAGGTCGACGGCTTGCTCTACGCCCATTGCCCGGAGCGCATCCTCCCCGGCCAGATGCTCAAGGAGCTCGTCTCCAACGACCGGATCTGCGGCGGCCTCACGTCGGCCGCCGCCGAACTGGCCCGCGATCTCTACGCTTCCTTCTGCACCGCGCAGATCTTCCTCACCGACGCCCGTACGGCCGAGCTCGCCAAGCTGACCGAGAACGCCTTCCGCGACGTGAACATCGCCTTCGCGAACGAGCTCTCGCTGATCTGCGATAAGCTCGGGGTCGACGTCTGGGAACTCATCCGCCTCGCGAACCGCCACCCTCGCGTGAAGATCCTCCAGCCCGGCCCGGGAGTAGGCGGACATTGCATCGCCGTCGACCCGTGGTTCATCGTCGACGCCGCGCCGGCCGAAGCGCGTCTCCTGCGCGCGGCCCGCGAGGTCAACGACTCCAAGCCGCATCACGTCGTCGCCCAGGTCCGCTCCGCCGCGGCTCCGGGCGCCGCCGTCGCGTGTCTCGGCCTTGCCTTCAAGGCGAACGTCGACGACCTCCGGGAATCTCCCGCCGTCGAGATCGCCGCGCATCTCGCCGACGCCGGGCTGAAAGTCCTCGCCGTCGAGCCGCACGTGACCGTCTTGCCGAAGACGCTGCAGGGCAGGGCGGAACTCGTTTCCCTCGCCGATGCGCTCGCCCGCGCGAGCGTCGTCGTCCTTCTCGTCGATCACCGCGCCTTCGCCGGCCTCACCCTTGAGCAGCTCAAAGGGAAGAAGTTGATTGATACGCGGGGCATGGTGCGGGCCTGAAGGCCCGACCATGCCGAGTTGATCCGTCGACCCTTTCTCCAGCCCTCCTGTCCTCGGGCCCTCCGGCCCTCTGGGTCTGCATCTCATCCATTCAGTCCTCTAGCTTTTAGGTGCTCCTCCCCCTCCTCCATCACCTTGGTCCAGCTTGGATCGCTCGTCGCGCCCGGTGGGCGTGCGAGCGCAAACTTGGACTCTGGGAATGGCGTTCGCCGCGGCGCCCATGGAAGGATTTCGCCGTCTGCTTCGACCCTGCGGCATGGCGTAAATCGGCGCCGCGCCTTCCGATCGCGCTCCTCGACCGCGCGTACCTCGCGCCGCAGCTCGAAGCCTGGTCCGTCGCCTCCGGACACACGCCGGTCGCCGAAGCCGATGCTTTCGCCCGAGGCTATGCCCGGGTGTTCTCCCATCAACTCGTCGAAGTCGGTCGGCCTGACCGCTGGACCCGTAGCGTCCTGACCGGCCATTCAACGGACCCTTACGGCCACTGGTCCCGCCTCCGCGATGCGGGCTCCGACGACATCAAGGGCGTCTGGGAGCTTTCCCGTTTCTCCTGGGCCTACGCCCTTGTCCGCGCCTGGCTGCGAGACGGCGAAGATCGCCACGTCGAGCTCTTCTGGTCCACGCTCGACGACTGGATGGTACGTAATCCGCCGAACCGCGGCCCGAATTGGATGTGCGGCCAGGAAGCCTCCCTCCGGCTGATTGCGGCCACTTTCGCGGCCCATGCCTTCCGCGATCACCCGGCCTCGACCGACGAGCGCCTGAAGCTGGTGGCCCGCCTGGCCGACGCCACCGCCCGCCGCATCCGTTTCCATTTCGATTACGCGCTCTCGCAGAAGAACAACCATGGCATCGCCGAAGCGATCGGCCTGCAGACCGCGGGTACTTTCTGGCCGATGCTGGCCGGCGCTTCGAACTGGTATCGGGAAGGCACGCAGGCCCTCGCCGAACAGTGCGCCGAACTCATCGGCCCTGACGGCGGCTTCAGCCAGCACTCTACCAACTACCATCGCCTGCTCCTGCAGTTGTTGACTTGGTCCGAAATCGTCGAGCGGTCGGTCCGCGACACCTTGCCCGAAGCCGTCCGCGACCAAGCCATCGCGGCGACAGATTTCCTCGCCTCGCTCATGGAGACGGACGGCACCGTGTCTCGCTACGGCGCCGACGACGGCGCCCAGCTGTTCCCCTTGAGCGGTTGCGCCTATGATGACTTCCGCCCAGCGGTCGGCGCAGCTCTGGCGGTCTTCAAGGGCGAGCGCCTGCCCGCCGGAGCTTGGGATGAGACCGCCATGCTCCTGCTCGGACCGACGGCGGCCAGTGCCGCTCCCGCGCTTCGCCCCGACGTCGACTATCCCACGGCCGGCGTCTTCACGCTCCGTCACCCGCGGGGCACGCTTTTCTTCCGTGCTCCGCAGGAATTCCGCACGCGTCCGTCCCACGCCGACCAGCTCCATGTCTCGTTGCGCTGGGACGGTGAGTGGATCGCCGAAGATCCGGGCAGCTACTCGTATAACGCCCCGGGCGGCTGGGATGGTTTAGCCGGATCGCGCTTCCATAATCTCGTCACCGTCGGCGACCACGATTGCATGGGTCGGTTTGGTCGTTTCCTCTGGCTCCCTTGGACGGTCTGCCAGCTCCGCCGTCAGGACGACGGCCTCGCCGCCGAGCATCGCGGCTTCTCCGGCTTCAGATCACGCCGCCGGATCATCAAG
>JBDKIN010000070.1:0-2965 GCA_039797095.1 Verrucomicrobiota bacterium | reverse complement strand
ACGAGATCCTGCTCACCCATCTCGAACACCACGCCAACATCGTCCCTTGGCAGGTCATCGCCGAGCGCACCGGCGCCAAGGTCGTCGTCACGCCCGTCACGCCGCGCGGCGAGGTCGACCTCGTGGCCTTCAAGGGACTGCTTTCCGCCCGCACCAAGCTCGTCGCCTTCGCGCACGTCTCCAACGCCCTCGGCACTGTCAATCCCGCCGTCGAGATGACCCGACTCGCCAAGGCCGCGGGAGCGGTGGTGCTCATCGACGGCTGCCAGGCCGCCGCGCACTTCCGGGTCGACATCCCGGCGCTCGGTTGCGACTTCTACGCTTTCTCCGGCCACAAGACCTTCGGACCGACCGGCATCGGTGTCCTGTGGGGACGTCCTGAGCTGCTCGACGCCATGCCACCTTACCAGTTCGGCGGCGACATGATCAGCAAGGTCGACTTCGCCGGCACCACCTATCGCGCCGCCCCTGAGCGTTTCGAGGCCGGCACGCCGGACATCTCCGGAGCCATCGCCCTTGGCGTGGCCTTGGAATACGTCATGCCCATCCAGGCTGAGGCGCATGCGCATGAGCAGGCTCTGCTGGCCGCGGCCTCCGAGCGCCTTAAGGCCATCAAGGGACTCACCATCGTCGGTGAAGCGCCTGAGAAGGTCGCCGTCATCTCCTTCAACCTCGAAGGCGGCCACCCGCACGACGTCGGTACGCTGCTCGACGCCGACGGGATCGCCATCCGCACCGGTCACCACTGCTGCATGCCTCTGATGAAGCATTACGGGCTCAGCGGCACCGCCCGCGCCTCGTTCGCGTTCTACAACACCTTCGAGGAAGTCGACCGCCTGGCCGTCTCGCTCGAGAAGGCGCGGAAGATGATGGCCTGAGTCCTGAATCTCTCGCGTCAAAGAAAAAGGCCCCGTCACCGGGGCCTTTTTCGTGTCATGAAGGAAGGGGCTCAGTCGAGCTTCTGGCCTTCCTTCAGCAGGACGGCTCGGAGCTTCGCGTAGTCGACGTCTTGGACAGCGAGCGAACCGTCGATCGCGAGGGCGGCGGCGGCGCCGGCGCTCTGGCCGAGGATCATGAAGACCGGCTCCATGCGCGAGGAACCGAAAGCCGGGTGGGTGGAGGAGATGACGGTGGGCACGAGCAGGTTGACGCATTCGCTCTTGTTGGGCCGGATCGCGCGGTAGCTGATGCGATAAGGCTTCGGTACCGCGTAGTCGAACTGGCCTTCGACGCCGACCATGTCGCCGGTCCAGTTACGCTGGGCCTCGGTGATCTCCTCGGGCCTGGAAGTGCGGAGGTGGGTGATGTGCGCGTCCTTGGCCGTCTTATAGATGATCCGGCGTACCACGTGCGAATCCATGATGAAGCTGCCGAGGCCGACGGAGTCTTCGACGCTGACCTTGCCGAGACAGTCATGCTCGGTGAGCACGTAGTCGCCGCGGAGCCGGCGGCCTTCGCGGACATAGAGTTCATGCGGCCAGCCGGCCGTCTCGGGGAACTCGTTCTTCGGCAGGCCGAACTGGGCGACGCGGGCGCGGAGTTCCGCCGGGATGGAAGGATCGTTGGCGAGGAAGTAGAGGTAGCCTTGCTGGTAACTCACGTGGGCCTGGAAGATGCGTTCTCGTTCCTCGTAACTGCCTTCGGTCCAGCCGGTGCTGCCGCCGACGAAGTCGAGAGAGACCGGGCCGGCGCTGTTGCAGTCGCCTTCGTTCAGCTTCAGGGGGCCGCGCGAGTAGACGAGGTTCCACCAGGTCGAATCCGGGGCCGCGTTCACGTAACGCCTGAGCAGTTCGTAGCGCTCGGTGCGGTAGTCCGTCGGCTTGGGCCAGGGCGTGGGGTTCTTTTTCGTCGCGAAGACGCGGAAGCAGAATGGCTGGTAGAGCTTGTCGGCCTTGCCGTGGTCGTTCTCGGCGTAAGGCGTGCCGTCGATGCCTTCGATGACTCCGCTGGCGGGGTTGCCGGGGACGACGTAGGGATCGACGCGCCATTGGAAGTTATGCGGTGCGGCGCGGGCGCCGATCTGGATGCCGTTGAGCTTCTCGCCGAACTCGGCATTGGCTTCGCGGCCGGCGACCTGCGAGACGCCCGAGCGAGCCATGAGGTCGCCTTCGTAGGTGGTGTCCAGGAAGACCTTGCCGCGGACGCTGTTGCCGTTCTCGAACATCAGCTTCGTCAGTCGATCGCCCTGTTTCTCGACCTGCGTGAGGCGGTGTTCGAAGAAGACAGGGACATCAAGGTCTGTCAGCATCGTCAGGAACAGCGTCTCGACCTCGGCCGGGCTTTGGACCTGCTTTTTGAAGAAATCGAGGAAGACCGTCTTCGCCATGCCGCCGATGGAGTCCTTCTTGCCGTAGTCGACGTCGCTGAGGCCGGACGAAGACATCCCGCCCACGTGGCGGCGGAAGACGAAGACGCCGACGCTCTTGCCCATCTTCTTCGCTTGGCAGGCCGCCGAAACCGCCGCCGGGCTGGAGCCGTAGATCACCACGTCGAACTCATAGGCCTTCGGCTCGGCGAGTTTAGGCAGCGGATAATAGTAGCGCAGTCCGGGGTTGGGGGTCGTCGGCTTAGGGAGTTCCTTGGCGACGAGGCCGGCCGCGAAGGCGAGCAGAAGGAAGGTGGCGGATTTGATCATGGAAAGAGTCTGAAGCCTTCCGACCCCGTCGGGCGAACAAGGTTTCTGTCTAAATCATCTTCTTCGAGGGTTAGCTAAGCGGCCTTGATCGGATCATCGGTGTTCATCGAGCGCCGCAGGACGTCGAGTATCCCTTGGACTTCCCAGTTACGGGCGGCGCCCGTCAGGCCGACCAGTCCGCGGGCTTCCTGGATGTCGTCAGGGTGATGTCCCGGCGGCCAATCGAGCCAGCTTCGGTCCATGGAGTGACGGGCATCTTGCAGCAAGGGGAGCAGGGCGTTGATGCAGAGGGTGTCCGCGCGGCCGTCAGAAAGCAGGCACGCGAAGACC
>JBDKIN010000069.1:0-3425 GCA_039797095.1 Verrucomicrobiota bacterium | reverse complement strand
CATCCTGAGCTGCGGATTCTATCTCGCGGCGCAGGCTGAGCAGCGCGTCCGGCCTGACGATTCGGAGCATGCGCTCACCTATCTGATCGTCCCGTTCCTGCAGGTACCGGTCATTTTTACGGCCCTCGGCGTCCTGGCGATCTGGCGCGCCTTGCTTGGACGGCGCGACTGAGCACAGCACTTCTCTTCGACCGTCACATCAAGCCGCTCTGCTTGTAAGCGGAAGCGTCAGCGGTCAGACGAAGGCACGGATTCGCCTGCGCCTTTTTCTCGTCTTCGTGCGAGCCATTCGCCGATGCCCACGAGCAGTCCGATGCTGATGAGACTGATGAATATTTGCACAGTGGGGATGAAGATGAAGGCCATCGCCGCCTCGGCGTCAGGTTCGGACCAGAGGTGGAATCCCATGTCAACATAGGACAGCGAAGCATCGGTCCCCATCAGGATCAGCAAGACGAACGAACCGATGGTCACGGTCGGCAGCCGCCCGAAACGGGCCGCTAGGGCCAGCAGGACGTAAGGTGCGGTGATCCAGCCGATGAGCATCAGTCCGTCCGGACTGATGCTCAAGCGCCCGCTTTTCACGAGCATCGCTGTCGCCAGTGTGCTGAAGAAGATGGCGAAGATGATGCTCAGGCGGGCGACCATTATCTGCTTACCGCCGGGCCGCGAAGTCGCGGGCGTAGGCCTCGGCGAAATAGCTGAGAATCACGTCGGCGCCGGCGCGGCGGATGGCGAGGAGCGACTCGTCGCGGGTCGCGCGGAGGTCGAGCCAGCCTTTTTCGGCGGCGGCGTGCAGCTGGGCGTATTCGCCGGAGACCTGGTAAGCGGCGATCGGCAGGTTCGTCGACTCGCGCAGGTCGCGGATGATGTCGAGATACGGGCCGGCAGGCTTCACCATCAGGAGGTCGGCGCCTTCTTCGGCGTCGAGGATCGCCTCGCGGGCGGCCTCGCGGCGATTGGCGGGATTCATCTGGTAGGTGGCCTTCGAGATGGGGGCTTCGCCGGCCTTACGGGCGCTGCCGACGGCGTCGCGGAACGGGCCGTAGAAGGCCGAGGCGAACTTGGCGGAGTAGGCGAGGATGCCCGTGCCGGTGTGGCCGGCGGCATCGAGGCCTTTGCGGATGGCCTTGACGCGTCCGTCCATCATGTCGGACGGGGCGACGAAATCGGCGCCGGCTTGGGCGGTGAAGACGGACATCTTCACGAGCGCATCGACGGTACGGTCATTATCCACGTCGGTGCCGGCGGCGTTCAGGACGCCGTCGTGGCCGTGCGTGGTGTAAGGGTCGAGGGCTATGTCCGCGAAGATCACCGTGCCGGGCGACTTCGCCTTCACCTCGCGGATGGCGCGGTAGGCGAGGTTCGACGGGTTGAGGGCTTCGGCGCCTTCGGCGGTCTTGCGGGCCGGGTCGACCTTGGGGAAGAGCGCGACGCCATGGATGCCGAGGGCGAGGAGTTCGGCGCACTTGGCGCCGAGCTGGGCGAGCGGGATGCGGCTGACGCCCGGGAGGGAGCCGACGGGCTCAGCGACGTCGCCTTCGGTCACGAAGAGCGGCTGGATCAGATGGCGGGGTTCGACGACCGTCTCGCCGAGCATGGCACGGATACCGGCCGAAGCACGGAGGCGGCGGAGGCGGACGGACTGGTCGAGGGGGGCCGACATCGGAGGGTTGAGATAGCGGTCAGGGCAGGGAAGGGCAACGGCGAAGCCAGCCGGGCGTCATCCGGTGGGACACTTTGTCATCCTGACCCGCTCGGGACAGGGACAGCCCGCTGTCATACCTTTGAAAACTAAGCCAAATATGGGAATTTCCCTTGGCACAAGCCCTGCCAGTAAGGGGCATAACCCATCTACCCAAACAACACATGAGTAAAATCATCGGCATCGACCTCGGCACCACCAACTCCTGCATGGCCGTCCTGGAAGCAGGCGAGTCCGTCGTCATCTCCAATTCGGAAGGCGCGCGCACCACGCCCTCCATCGTCGCGTTCACCAAGAACGGCGACATCCTCGTCGGTCAGGCCGCCAAGCGCCAGGCCGTTACCAACCCGAAGAACACGATCTTCTCCGCCAAGCGCCTCATCGGCCGCAAGTTCTCGGAAGTGAAGGCCATCGCCTCGAAACTGCCTTACAAGGTGGTCGAAGGTAAGAACGGCGACGCCGCCATCGAATGCGAAGTCGACGGCAAGCCCCGCGTCTTCGCGCCGGAAGAAATCGCCGCGAAGGTCCTCGCCAAGCTCAAGGCCGACGCCGAAGCCTACCTCGGCGAGAAGGTCACGCAGGCCGTGATCACCGTCCCCGCCTACTTCAACGACTCGCAGCGCCAGGCCACCAAGGACGCCGGCACGATCGCGGGCCTCGAAGTGCTCCGCATCGTCAACGAGCCCACCGCGGCTTCCCTCGCCTACGGCCTCGACAAGAAGGGCGACGAAAAGATCGCGGTCTATGACCTCGGTGGCGGCACCTTCGACGTCTCGGTCCTCGAGATCGGCGGCGGCGTCTTCGAAGTGAAGGCGACCAACGGCGACACCGAGCTCGGCGGCGACAACTGGGACGAGCGCATCATCCAGTGGCTCATCGACGGCTTCAAGACGGAGTCCGGCATCGACCTCTCCAAGGACGCCATGGCCCGCCAGCGCCTCAAGGAAGAAGCCGAGAAGGCCAAGATCGCCCTCTCGTCCTCGAACTCCGTGGACATCAACCTGCCGTTCATCACCGCCGACGCCTCCGGCCCGAAGCACCTGAACGTCACGCTCACCCGCGCCCAGATGGAGAAGGTCTGCGATGACCTCTCCGAGCGCACCCGTCGTCCGTTCGAGTCCTGCCTCAAGGACGCCGAACTCAAGATGGCCCAGGTCGACGAGCTCGTCCTCGTCGGAGGCATGACCCGCATGCCCAAGATCATCGAGATCGCCCGCAGCCTCGCCGGCAAGGAGCCCCATAAGGGCGTCAATCCGGACGAAGTCGTCGCCATCGGCGCCGCCATCCAGGCCGGCGTGCTCAAGGGCGACGTGAAGGACGTCCTGCTCCTCGACGTGACTCCGCTCACCCTCTCCATCGAGACCATGGGCAGCGTCGCCACGCCGATGATCGAGCGCAACACCACCATCCCGACCAAGAAGTCGCAGATCTTCTCCACCGCCGCCGACAGCCAGCCGGCCGTCGACATCGTCATCGTCCAGGGCGAACGCCCGATGGCCAAGGACAACAAGCAGCTCGGCACGTTCAAGCTCGACGGCATCAAGCCGGCGCGCCGCGGCGAACCGCAGATCGAAGTGACCTTCGACATCGACGCCAACGGCATCCTGCACGTCTCGGCCGTCGACAAGGGCTCGGGCAAGGAGCAGAAGATCTCCATCACCGGCTCCTCGGGTCTCTCCAAGGAAGAAGTCGAGAAGCTCCGCAAGGAAGCCGAACTCCA
>JBDKIN010000068.1:0-17328 GCA_039797095.1 Verrucomicrobiota bacterium | reverse complement strand
GAGGTCTTCGCCAAATACCCCGGCCTCAAACTCGTCGACCACCAGACGGCCTCGTGGGACCGCGCCAAGGCGATGGCGATCACGGAGAACTGGATCCAGGCCCATAAGGGCAAGTTCTCGGCGGTCTTCGCCCACAATGACGAGATGGCCATGGGCGCCCTCCTCGCCCTCGAGCGGGCTCAGCTGAAGAAGGATGTCTACGTCATCGGTATCGATGCCATCGCCCAGGCGCTTTCTGCGGTGAAAGAAGGCCGTCTCGACGCCACGGTCTTCCAGGACGCGGTCGGTCAAGGCAAGGGCTCGGTCGACGCCGCGATCCTGCTCGCGAAGAAGCAGCCCTGCCCCAAGGAGACGATGATCCCCTTCCAGCTCATCACCCGCGACAACCTTTCCCGATTCCTCAAATAACATGAAAACCCTGCTCTCCCTCCTCACCTTCGGCCTCTTGGCCGCGACCGCCTCCCCGGCGTCCGCCGCTGACACCCGTCTCTTCGAGATGCGCGTGTACTACGCCGCCGAAGGCAAACTCGACGCCCTCAACGCCCGCTTCCGCGACCACACTCTCAAGCTGTTCACGAAACATGGCATGACCAACCTCGGCTATTTCGTCCCGGCGAACAACGCTGAGAACAAGCTGGTCTACTTCCTGGCTTACGCCGATCGCTCCGCCCGCGACGCCTCCTGGAAAGCTTTCGGCGCCGATCCGGACTGGAAGGCCGCCCAGAAGGCTTCCGAGGTCAACGGCAAGCTGATCACCAAGGTGGAATCCGCCTTCCTGACGGCTACGGATTATGCCGTCCTGGCTGAAGCGAAGTCCTACGGCAAAGGCGTCTTCGAGCTCCGCACCTACACGACCGAAGCGGGTCGCCTGGAGAACCTCAACGCCCGTTTCCGCGACCATACGCTGAAGCTCTTCGAGAAGCATGGCATGACCAACATGACCTACTGGAATCTCGCCGCCGACCAGAAGGGCGCGAAGAACCCCTATGTCGCGGGCAACACCCTCATCTACCTGCTGCACCACGAGAGCGAAGCAGCCGCCAGAGCCAGCTTCGACGCCTTCCGTGCCGACCCGACCTGGATCGCCGCCAAGGAAGCCTCCGAGAAGAAGGCCGGCGGTTCGCTCACGATCGCGCAGCCTGACGGCGTGAAGTCCGAATTCCTCGTCCCGACCGATTACTCCCCGGTCAAATAAACCGAAGACCACCCTTCTTCTAAGCCCCTCACCCGAGGGGCTTTTTTGTGCCACGTCATGCCTATTAAAGACATACCATTCGGTTCGACCTCTCCCCGCAAACGCCCAACCTGACCGCATGGATTACCCCGCATCCTCTCGCCGCCGCTTCCTGTCTTCCTCGCTTCTCGGCCTCGGCGCCTTGGGCGCCGTGGCCAAACTGGACGCTGCTTCGTCCGCAGCGACCTTCACCGAGCCTGCCCGCGAACTCGCGGTCGACGACTGGGCGGACGTCATCGTCTGCGGCGCCGGACCGGCTGGGGTCACCGCCGCTATTTCCGCCGCTCGGGCGGGAGCGAAGGTGCGACTGCTTGAGACGCACGGATCCCTCGGGGGCGTCTGGACGTCCTCGCTCCTGGGCTATCTGCTGGATTTCGACAAGCCCGGCTTCAACCAGGAATTGGTGCGTCGTCTGCGCGAGCGCGACGCGATCAACGGCCGCGGGGTGAATGACATCTCTTATCACCCGGAGGAGATGAAGCTGATCCTCGAAGAGCTCTGCCTCGCCGCTGGCGTGAAAGTCCATCTGCATACGCGGGTCGCGTCCGTGATCAAGGAAGGCCGCAAGGTCGTCGGCGTCATCACGGAGTCCAAGTCCGGACGTCAGGCCTGGCGGGGCCGGACGCTTATCGACACGACCGGCGACGGCGATGTCGGCGCGCTCGCCGGCAACAGTTTCGAACTGGGGGTCGACAACGCCTGCCCGTGCCAGCCGATGAGCATGTGCGCCCTCCTGACCTGCGATGATGTCGCCGCCCTCAACGCCTACGTGCGCTTCGGTGACGGCTATGAGAATCCTGACCGCTACGGCCATAAGAAGCGGTTGCTGGCCGAGCTTCGTCGGGCCGGCTCGGATCCCAGCTACCAAGCGCCCACGTTCTTTCCGGTCCGCGGGAACCTCATCCTCGCGATGCTCAATCACGAGTATGGCGTGAATGCGACCGACGCCGAAGCCGTGACCGCGGCGACCTTACGAGCCAGAGCCGAAGTGAACTCCCTCGTCCGCGGCCTACGCTCCCTCGGCGGACCCTGGAAAGGCATGCAAGTCGTCGCGACCGCCGAGCAGATCGGCGTGCGGGACGGCCGTCGTCTCGCCGGACGCTATACCGTGGTCAAGAATGACGTGGCCGACGGAGCCAGGCACGATGACGCCGTCGTGCGGGCCACGTTCTCGGTCGACGTGCACGCGCTGACCAAAGACAAATCCGCTTATTCCAGCATGGGTGTGAAGGTGAAGCCTTACGACATCCCCCTGCGCGCCCTCATCGCCAAGGACGTCGACGGCCTCATGATGGCAGGCCGGTGCATCAGCGGGGACTTCATCGCCCACGCGAGCTACCGTGTGACCGGCAATGCCGTCGCCATGGGCGAAGCCGCGGGCGTCACCAGCGCCCTGGCCGCCTCGTCCAAGTGCGCCCCGCACGAGATCTCCTGGCCCGAAGCCGCCGCCCTCCTCCCCAAGGTCCGCCAGGGGTAATCAAGGGCAAGGACATCACCACGTGATGTCCTAACGTCCGTGGTAGTTTACGTCCAGGACAGCACTTGGTGCTGCCCCTACCTTAAGCCTTCCCCGGGATCGGCGGGACTTCGACGGGCAATTTGACGCTGCCTTTCTCGAAATCGAGCGGTCCGACCGAGGCCTTGAGATTGTAATAAGGGGACTTCTCGTGCTTGAGGAGGTCGTCAAACTTGATGAGTTCGCCGGTGTAGGCGGAAATACGTCCGAGAATCACGGCGAGATTGGTCTCGGCGATCTGGCGGGCGTCATTCAGCGGCTTGCCGTTGAAGGCGCTCCGGATGAGGTCCACATGCTCCTGGACCATGGAGTCGTCGGTATCGAGTTTGATCTCCGGCGTCTGGTATTTCTTGCCCGCCTTGGCGAAGACCTTGCCGGCGCCGTAGCAGGAGCCTTCGGCTCCGGTGAAGAACTCGCCGACGCGACCAGAGGTGCCGGTGATCTGGCGGCACTGGCTATGGATGCGCACGCCGTCCCCGAAGTCGTAATCCACGCTGAAGAAATCGAACATGTTGCCGCTGTCGCGGCGGGCACGACCGCCGAAACCGAGGGCGCTGACCGGCGTACGGCCGAGGAACCAGATGGCGACATCGACGTTATGGATGTGCTGCTCGACGATATGGTCGCCGGAAAGTTCGGCGAAGTTGAGCCAGTTACGGTTCATGTAGTCCGCGTCGGACTCGCCCTTGGCGCGGCGACGGACCCACGGCACGGTGCCGTTCCACTGCACGACTCCTCCGCGGAGGTCGCCGATGACGCCGGCGTCGATGAGGGCCTTGTTCTTCATGTACGAGGCGTCGTGGCGACGCTGGGTGCCAGCGACGACCGCCAGGCCCTGCTTCTTGGCTTCTTCGCCGGTGGCGATGATGGCGCGGGCACCGACGGGGTCGACGGCGACGGGCTTCTCGACGAAGCAGTGCTTGCCGGCGGCGACGGCCGCAGCGAAGTGCACCGGGCGGAAGGCCGGCGGGGTCGCCATCAGGACGAAGGCGCAATCAGTGGCCATGACCTTCTGGTAGGCGTCGTAACCGACGAAGACCTTGGTCGAAGGAAGCTTGTAAGTGTCGTTCAGGCGTTGAGCACGGTCCTCGAACGCATCGGCGAGGGCGACGACCTCGGCTTCGGCGCCGAGAATCTTACAGGCGGCGATGAATTGTCCGAGGGCGCCGGTGCCACGGCCGCCGCAACCGATCAGGGCGACCTTGATCTTGGAGGGCACCGACTGGCCGCGCAGGACGGCCGGCGCGGCGGCCAAGGCGAGCCCGCCGATGGCCAGGGTGGATACGAAATCACGACGCAGGATGGGGTGTTCCATGCCCACAGACTGGATGCCCGCCGAGCTCCCGCAAAGGTTTTCAGCGGCCTCAACAGATAGGGGCGGCACCACGTGCTGTCCTAATCGACCTTATAATCCCTTTACCCCGGCCCCGCCCGCGTTTTTCATCCGAAGATCCCCATGGACCCCCTGAGCCCTAAGTCACTTCTCCGTTGGTCGACCATCATCCTTGCCGTGTCCCTCGTCGTCGGCGCCGCCGGGGCCGGCTTCCTGCATGCGCTGGAGGCGGTCACGGCGCTCTATCGCTCTACCTCATGGTTGCTCGTGACCTTGCCGTTCATCGGACTGCTCACGATCTGGCTCTACAAGGGTCCGCTGAAGGCCTCTGCCGGGGGCGTGAAGACCCTGCTCGCCCAGATCAAGGCTCCGACCAGCCCCATCCCTGCGACCATGGGTCCGGCGATCATCGGGACGACCCTGCTCTCGCACCTCGGCGGAGCCTCGGTCGGCCGCGAAGGCACGGCACTCCAGATGGGCGGAGCCATCGCCGACCAAGGCTCCCGCTGGATCGTCCTCAACGAATCCGAGCGCCGGACGCTCATCCTCTGCGGCGTCTCCGCCGGTTTCGCCGCCGTCTTCGGCACCCCGATCGCCGCGGCGATCTTCGCGCTGGAGTTCGTGCGTCTGCGTAGCTGGGCCATCCTGCCGTGCCTAGCCACGGCGTTCCTCGCGGACATCGTGGGTCGTAAGTTCTTCTTCGCCCAGCACGCCGACTACCGCCTACCGCTCCCGGCGGAGTATGACCTGAGCGGATTCGGTTCGGCCTTGCTGCTCGGCCTAGCCTCCGGGGGCATCGCGTGGCTCTACGTCTTCCTTAGCCGACGTGAGACCGCCAAGCCCAACCCAGAGCCTTACGCCCGGATCTTCTTCACCGGCACCTTGTTCTCGGCCGCAGTCTACTTCAACCACATGGAAGACTTTACGGGCCTTGGCCTGCCGATCATCGAGTCCGCTCTGGTCGAACCCGCCGCTCCGCTGACCTTTGTCTTCAAGTTCCTGTTTACGATCATTTGCGTCTCCGCCGGTTTCCGTGGCGGCGAGGTCACCCCGCTCTTCTTCGTCGGCGCCACCCTCGGCAGCGCCGCGGCGGTCCTGCTGAGCCTTCCGCTGAGCATCTGCGCCGCCTTGGGCTTCGTCGCCGTCTTCGCCGGTGCCGGGGCCGTCCCGCTCGCCTGTGCGGTCATGGCCTGCGAACTCTTCGGTTGGTCGATTGGGGGCTACGCCCTGGTCGCGTGTGCGGTCAGCTGGGTGGTGGCCGGACGCAAGGGACTTTACGACTAAGCCTGAACAGGGCTCAGACGGTATCGTCAAAAACCATCATGCTCTCAAGGTTTGGGACGACGATCAATTTCACGTGCTCGTGCTCGGAGTGTGGGGGGCTTGACCCCGTGTTCGGCCCCCAACGGACTTGCCATGTGGGGAGTAAGGGGTATGCCTTGCAAAAGCCGCCCAGTGAATCCGCTGGCATCCCGACCTGACCATTTCCCAACGTCCCTTAACCAACGCCTAACCAAACGAATGTCGACCGCCACCCACGTTGAAGATCCCGATGTCATCCTGATTGGCAGCGGGGTGATGTCGGCCAATCTCGGAGCGATGCTGAAGCGGCTCGATCCGCGACTTTCCATCCAGCTCTATGAGGCCGGCGATCGCTTGGCGCAGGAGAGTTCGGATGGCTGGAATAACGCCGGCACCGGGCACGCGGGGATCTGCGAGCTGAGTTACACGCCCAAGCGCGAGGCGGATGGCTCGGTGAAGGTGGCCAAGGTCATCGAGATCTTCGAGCAGTTCGAGCAATCAAAACACTTCTGGAGCTACGCGGTAGCCAACGACATGGCCAGTAACCCGAGGGAGTTCATCAATCCCGTCCCCCACATCAGCTTCGTGCATGGAGCTGACCAGGTGGAATTCCTCAAGGCCCGCCACGCCGGAATGTCCGCCCACCATTTCTTCCGGGAGATGGTCTTCACTACTGACCGCACCACCCTTGCGAGTTGGGCGCCGCTCCTGGTCGAAGGTCGGGGCGACGGACCCATTGCCGCGACCAAGATGGACGGGGGCACAGATGTGAACTTTGGCGCAATCTCTCGTAAACTGCTAAGCTGGCTAGGACGGCAGCAGGGATGCGGGGTCGCCTCCGGCCATCGCGTAATCGGCCTGCGTAGAAACGGCACGGGCTGGGAAGTCCGGGTGAAGGAGTCAGCGACGGGGCGTGTTCGGACAAATCGAGCCAAGTTCGTCTTTGTTGGCGCAGGCGGCGGCACGCTTCCGCTGCTACAGATGTCCGGTATTCCGGAGGCAAAGGGTCTGGGCGGTTTCCCTATCGGCGGCCAGTGGCTCGTTTGCGACAATCCGGAAATCGTCGAGAAGCACCAAGCAAAGGTCTATGGTCAACCGCTCGCCGCTGCCCCGACGATGGCTGTGCCGCACCTCGACACCCGCATCTTGGATGGCAAGAAGACCCTGCTTTTCGGTCCCTTCGCCGCCTGGACGACGAAGTTCCTGCACCACCAGGGCCGCTACACCGACCTGCCCTTCTCCATTCGTCCGGACAACCTTTCGACCCTCGTCAATATTGGCATCCATAACCTCGACCTTGTCCGCTACCTCATCCAGCAGGGCACGCAGAGCATGCGGAACCGTATCGAGGTGCTGAAGATTTTCTATCCGGCCGCAAAGGTTGCGGATTGGAAGCTGATCGACGCAGGCATCCGGGTGCAGGCCATCAAGAAGACGGATGGTCAGGCAGGCATTGTCCATTACGGCACTGAGGTCATCACCGATGCCGCGTGCAGCATCTCCGCGCTGCTCGGAGCCTCGCCGGGCGCCTCGGTCTCGGTGAATATCGTGCTCGAGGTCATCAAGAAATGCTTCCCCGCCTTGCTCGCCAGCCCAGAGGGGCATGCGCGGATGAAGGCGATGATCCCGACCTTCGACCTGGATATCAAGCTCCCGGAGAACGCCGAGCAGTTCCGCGAGTATAGCCTGCGAGCGGATAAGATCCTCGGGCTCCGGTCAAGCTGACCGGTGGACTAACCCTAGAAACTGACCCGTTCGTCGCGAGCCGCGGTGCGAATCGTAGTGGTGGGCTTGGCTCCGCCGGATCCCTACGGCATCGCCTGTTCGCCTGACGGCGCACCGAACGGGTTCTCAACCTTGGACGGTGAAGTCGAAGAACATCACGCGCTCGAGGTTCGGAACGACGATCTCCTTCTCGCGATCGTGCTCGGGGTGCGGGAGATAACGGTCGCGACTCGGTCTTTGGCTTGTCGATCGGGGGCTACGCCTTGATCGCCTGCGCGGTGAGCCGGCGCGTCACAGTCCGCAAGGGTGTCTATTCCGAGTAAAATCGCCCCTGAACGGGCTTTCTTGGCCTACCTCCTAACTTTTCTAGGTGGGCGAGGTTTAATTCAGGAGGTCTGACGACAATACCTATTGTCCCGACCTCCGAATGTCGTCCCCCGAGTCCCATCTGCGGTTCACCAAGCTCTTCGTCACGGCCCAGCCCTCTCTGTACGGCTACCTGATGTCCTTGGTGCATGACCGCCAGGCGGCCGACGAACTGATCCAAGAGCTGGCGGAGCGGCTTTGGCATAAGTTCCCGGACTATGAGTCGTCCCGACCCTTCGTGGCCTGGGGCATCGGTTTCGCCCGCTATCTCGCGATGGAGTGGCGACGCCGGCAACGTCGGCTGCCCTTGCCGTTGGACGACGCCACGCTCGAAGCCTTGGCCGAAGCCGCCGAACAAGACTTGCCCGCACAAGACGCGCGACTGGAAGCGCTCCGCGACTGCCTGCGCAAACTGACGGACCGCCAGCGCGAAATCCTCCGGCAGCGTTACGAGGAGTCCACCCCGGTGGCGGTTATCGCGGATGCCGCGCACCGGACGCCCATGGCCGTCTACAAGGCCATCAAGCAGGCCCATCTGGCTCTTTTCGACTGCGTCACCCGCCGTCTTGGTCCTACCTCGTCATGAGCAAGCCTGAAGATCATCAGGAACTCGACGACCTGGCTTTGCGCGTGCTCCACGGCGTCGCCGCTGAGAGCGAACAGGCTGCGTTGCGGGAGTTGCTCCGAACGATGCCGGACGCGCGCAACCGCTTCGTCCTCCAGGCCACCCAGCACGCGATGTTGTGCCGGGAAGGTGCGGCGGGCTCGCTGGCAGCTGATAAGCGGCTCTACTTCGAACGTCTGGAAGAGGATGGCCAAGTCCGTTGGTGGGCGGGGAAAGCCTGGCTCGCCGCCGCGGCCGTCGCGGCCACGTTGCTGGTCGCCAGCCTCCTGCTCCGTCCGACCGACGCCATGGCCGCTTTGGAAAGGGTCGTGCAGGTCGCCCAGGAAACCGTGACCCGTTGTTACTCCGTCCGCGTGCTGGAGGTCGGCCCGCCCGAAGCGCCGGCCGAGGGCCGCGGCCCCTACCCTCCGGCCAATCACCTCGAAGGTGCGACCCTCTGGATGAAGGGTCCGGGTGAATTCGTCCTGCGCCAAGGCCTGCCGAACGGCGAGATCCGCCTGTTCGGCGGCGATCGCTCCGGGAGCTGGACGATGCGCGGGCTCGGCCCCGTGAAAGTGAGCCCGGACCCGACCCGCTTCGGGCGGGCGATCTTCGCGCCCAGCGGCGAGGTCGCTTTCCTCGACCTGCGTACGCAGTTGAGCCGGCTGAAGGCCGACTATGACGTGAAGTGGCTGGACGACGAGTCACGCGACGTCCGTAAGCTGCGCGCCGTACGTCAGCGTCAGGCCCAAGGAGGACCGAAGGAGATCGAACTCTGGTTCGACCCGGCCAGCGGCGTCATCGAGCGGCTTATCCTCCGTCAATTGCCACGCAACAACGGTGGTCCGCGCAGCCTCGAACTGGTCCTGCTTTCTTCCGACCCCTTGCCGGACGCGTTCTTCCGCCACGAAAGCCATCACGAACCCGATCGCCCCGTCCTTCTCGAACCATGAAACTCCGCCCTCTTCTCCTGCTGCTTGGCTGCGCCCTGCTCGCCGCCGCCGACACGACGACCGTCAACCGGCCGAACATCATCCTGATCCTCTCCGACGACCAGGACTGGAACGGTCTCTCCGTCCGCATGCATCCGGACATCGCCGAATCCCGTAGCGACTACTTCGAGACGCCGAACCTCGAGAAGTTCGCGGCCCAAGGCATGCGCTTCAGCAACGGCTACGCCCCGGCGCCCGTGTGTTCGCCCACGCGCATCAGCCTCCAGACCGGCATGACTCCCGCTCGACTGGGCTGGACGAAAGCCGCTCCGGCCGAAACAGGCTACCGCTTGATCGAAGGGGACAATCGTAAAGCAATTCGCGACGAAGAGGTGACCTTCGCCGAACTGCTGCGTAAGTCGGGCTATGCGACGGCACACTTCGGCAAATGGCATCTCAGCGGCGGCGGTCCCGAAAAGCATGGTTACGACGTAAGCGACGGTGATACGGGCAACCGGGAGGCGGAAGCTTTCAAGGATCCGAATCCCGTCGATATCTTCGGCATGACCGACCGGGCCAAAGCCTTCATGGAGACGAACCAGCGGGTGGGTAAACCTTTCTACCTGCAGATGTCCTACAACGCCTTGCACGTCCCCGAAAACGCCAACCGCTCCAGCCTCGCTAAGTTCGAAGCCAAGGCACCTGGCAAACTACATCGCGACCCCGCCCGGGCGGCCATCGCTTACGACCTCGACACCGGCGTCGGCAAGCTGCTGGCCTCCGTCGCGGCGCTGGGCCTCGAGAAGAATACCTACGTGATCTACATGGCCGACAACGGCGGCGGTGGTGGGGGTGGCGGCAAGGGCGGCAAAGGCGCTTCCCAAGGCCTGCGCGGAGGCAAGGGCGGCCTCTGGGAAGGCGGCATCCGCGTGCCCTTCATCGTCCGCGGCCCTGGCGTGAAGGCCGACTCTTGGTGTCATCAGCCGGTGGTCGGCTATGATTTCTTCCCGACCTTCTGCCGCTGGGCCGACGTGAAAGACAAACTGCCCGCCAACCTAGACGGCGGCGATTTCTCCGCGCTGCTCGCCGGGGGCAACCAACCCGTGGTCCGACGGGACGGTGCCCTGCTCTTCCACTTCCCCCACTACCAAGGCGACACGCCGGTCTCGAGCATCCGGGAAGGAGACCTGAAGTTCGTGCTCTATTACGAGGATAACACCCGCCTGCTCTTCGACCTCGCCAAGGATCCGTCCGAACGGAACAACCTCGTCGACTCCCGCAAGGAGGATGCCGCCCGCCTCGAAGCCAAGCTGCGTGCCCGCCTGCAAGAAGCCGGCGCCAAGCTGCCCGTCGCCTCGACGTCATACAAGCCGGGCGAGGAACCAGCCACGCGCAAAGGCGGCGGCAAGGGCGGCAAAGGCGGCAAGAAAGGCGCCTGATCACCCCGCACTCCGCGCTCATGCGTCACGGCTTCCTGCTTTCGTTGCTGGCCTTCGTCGTCGAAGCCTCGGCCGCCCAGCCGAACATCGTGTTCATCCTCGCCGATGACATGGGCTGGAACGATCCGGCCTTCGCCGGCAACCGCTTCGTCGACACGCCCCACCTCGACCGACTCGCCCGCGAAGGCGTGGTCTTCACCGAAGCCTGCGCCAGCGCGCCGAACTGCGCACCGACCCGGGCCTGCCTCCTGACGGGACAGTATGCGCCGCGTCATGGCGTCTATACCGTGGTCGACGACCGGCATACGCCGGGTTCGCCGCACCATAAGCTACTGGCGGCCGAGAGCCGTGAGGCCATGCCGACCGAATGCCTCACGCTGGCCGAAGCCTTGAAGCCCCATGGTTATGCGACCTCGCTTTTCGGCATGTGGAACCTCGGCCGTGGCCGCACCGGACCGGCCACCCCGAAGGGCCAAGGTTTCGATGTCTTCGTCGAACCCAAGCAACTGGGTTTCGAGAAAGACGCCTACCGCGACGAAAAAGGCCGCTACTCGCCGGACGTCCTCACCGACGCCGCCTTGCAGTGGGTCGAGTCGGTCAAAGCCAAGCCGTTCTTCCTCTACCTGGCCTACCATGACGTGCATGCGCCCTTCGATCCTAAGCCGGAGCTGCTGAAGAAATATCAGGCCCGCCAAGGGGTCGCCGACGCGGCGCTCGCCGCGACCGTCGAGGCGATGGACGTGAACGTCGGCCGCGTCCTCGCCGCCCTCGAGAAACTCGGCCTCAAGGAGAACACCGTCGTGGTGTTCACTTCGGACAACGGCGGCACCCGCCAATACGTCGCCCCGCTCAAGGGCGGCAAAGGCAGCCTGTATCAAGGTGGTCTCCGCGTGCCTGCCGTCATCCGCGCTCCTGGGGTCAAGCCCGGCACCTCCCGCGTGACGACGCTGAGCATGGATTGGTTCCCGACGCTGATGCAGCTGGCCGGCAAGCCGAACCCCGCCCACCTCGATGGCCGCAGTCTCGTGCCGTACCTTCAGGACCCGCAGGCCAAGCTCGCGCGCGATGTCTTCTGGCACTTCCCATGCTACATCGGCGGTGGCGGCCCCGGCAGCGCCATCCGCTCCGGCGACTGGAAACTGATCGAGTTCTTCGAAGGGGAGAAAACCGAACTCTACGATCTCGCCGCGGATCCGGGCGAGACCCGCGACCTGACCGCCACCGACCCGAAGCGCGCCGCCGAGCTGCTCGGCAAACTGCGGGCGTGGCAGATCGCCACCAACGCGCCGCGCGTCGTCAAACCCAACCCGGCCTATGACCCTAAGACGATCCCGGACCGTGGACGTGAAGGGCGCAAGGGCGGCAAGAATTCCAAATAACCCGATGCGTCCCTCCCTCCTGCTGCTCTGCGTCAGCCTGCCGGTCCCCTGGCTACAGGCCCACGATTTCTCCGAACACGATCAGGCGCGCGCCCCGATCGCGAGCTTCGCCGGTATCCCGCCCTTGATCGCGCAGGCTAAGCCGTCCGTAGGCGTCGTCAGCGGCCCGCCGCAGGCCAAGCCTTTCGCGCTGTTCAGCCCGAAGGTCCGCGTCCGGCATGATGACCAGTTCCTTTATGTCGAAGGCGACGGCCTGCCTGCCCATGGGATGATGACCGGCATCACGGCGTGGCAGCAGCAGGTGCCGCTGCCGCAGAACTACGTCGGCATGAACGCCTGGCGTATCCCGCTGAAGCCCGTCCCGTCGAAGACGCCCGCCAGCATCAAGGATCGGTTCCTCCGCGGCGCCATCGCCATCGCGGCGAACGGCATCCCGATCTTCAATCCCCAGAACAACCGCGGCGAGATCTCGGCCGATATCGGTGAGCTCGACCGCTGGGGCGGACATTGCGGCCGCGCCGACGACTACCACTACCATGCGGCGCCGCTGCACCTGCAGGAGACGCTGGGCAAGACCCTGCCGATTGCTTACGCGCTCGATGGTTACGCCATCTACGGACTTGCCGAACCTGATGGCACCGCTCCTAAGGGCCTCGACACCTTCAACGGTCACGCCACACCCTCCTTCGGATACCATTACCACGCCTCCACGCGTTACCCCTTCGTCAATGGCGGCTTCCACGGTGAAGTCACCGAGCTCGAAGGTCAGGTCGATCCGCAACCTCGGGCCCAGTCCGTCCGTCCAGCCCTCCAAGCCCTACGCGGAGCGGAGATCACTGCCTTCACCGCCGGGGCATCAGGACAAGGCAACCGCCTGACCTACGCGGTGGGCGGCAAATCAGGCTCAATCGACTTCACGCCCGCCCAAGGAGGCGGCTGGAAGTTCACGTTCGTCGACCCCGACGGCTCGAAACGCGAAGAGACCTACCGGGGCGACACCCGGGAAGGTAAGCGACCTGGGGGCGAGGGAAAAGGAGCCGAGAAAGGCGGCAAGGGCGGCAAGGGCAAGCGGCCGGAAGAAGGCAAGCGACCTGAGAGCGGCAAGAAAGCCGCGCCGACGGAGGTGCCTTCGGCCTTCGGCATGGATACGCTCAAGAAGCCACAACCTGGCTTCACGCTTAACAGCGCCGACATTCCCGACCCGACCCGCTACCCGGTCGAGTTCACCGGCGACGGCGCCGGCATCACGCCGTCGTTGCAGTGGAAGGGCGCTCCCGCCGGCACGCGAGGCTTCGCCCTCGTGATGGACCACCTGACGCCCGACGAGACCATCAAGACCTGCTGGTTACTCTGGGATCTGCCGGCCACGACGAACAGCCTGACCAAAGGGGCGAAGCCTCCGGGAAAGGTCGGCGTGAGCTCCCGTGGCGCCGTCGGCTACGAGCCCCCGCATTCCCAAGGTCCGGGCGACAAGCATTACGTCCTCACCGTCTACGCGCTCTCGGCTCCCGCTGTCCTTGGCGGCTCCGAGTCGAAAGTCACCCGCGACATGCTCTTCGGGGCGATGAAGGGCCATGTCCTCGGGTCAGCGTCCTTGACCGTCACCTATGCCCGCGGCGCCACCCTGACCCCGGCGGAGTCTCCGCCGGAAACACCGGGCAAGCCAGATAACGCCAAACGTCGAAAGCCGGCCGGCAAAGACAGCGGGCTGATCAAGCCTTCGCTGACCGACACGATGAAGCTGAACGTCTATGCCGACAACTGGTTCATGCTCTACGTCAACGGGCGCCTGGTCGCCGTCGACCCGATCGAGTTCACCCCACATAATGTCGTGAGCGTCGACTTCCTTCCGGAGTATCCGATGACGATCGCGGTACTGGCCAAGGACAACGCCGACCCCAAGACGGGACTGGAATACGGTTCCAGCATCGGGGACGGCGGCTTCTGCCTCAAGTTCGCCGACGGTACGGTCACCGACGGACGCTGGAAAGCCCGCAACTTCTTCCACGGACCGTTGAAAGGCGACACCCAGGCTCCGGCCGTCCGTCATGACCCTCTTCCCGCCAATTGGTGGGCCGTGGACTTCGACGACAGCAAGTGGACCTTCGCCAAGGAATACACCGTCCAGGAGGTCGACCCCAAGCAGCCCTATTTCGAGAACGACTTCAAAGGCGCCAAGTTCATCTGGAGCGAGGACCTCGCCCTGGACAATACCGTCATCTTCCGCACTAAGGTCGATAAGCCCGGCTGGAAGCCGCGCTGGAACACCAAGCCGGACCTCGACGTCAAGGGGTCTGATCCGGGCGCCCGCTGAGGGGGCGGAGACTTTCAGACGGTGAAGTCGAAGACCATCACGCGTTCGAGATTCGGGACGACGATCTCCTTCACGCGCTCGTGCTCGGGGTGCGGGAGATAGCGGTCGCGGCTCAGCGGGGTGTCGAAGGTCATGACGAAGCCATGCGTGAAGCCGTCGTTCAGGCCTTCATCGCTCTGGTAGACGCCATGCTGCATGGAAAGCAGGCCGGGGATCTTGCCGACCATGCCGCGCATCTCGGCGAAGCACGTGTCGATCTGGGCCTGGGTGACGCCTTTCTTGAAAACGAAGGTTCCGTAGTGGTAGACCATGGTAGCTAGAGTATTGAGTATGGAGTATTGAGTATCGAAAAGTCCGCAGGAGGCACGAGGGAAGGAGCACTTTTTCGCAGGGAGTCTATGTCACTCCCCCAACACTCGATACTCCATGCTCGATACTCTCCTTACTTGTTAGATACCCACGTAAGGGAGTTCAGGAGGAGCTGCCTGTAGGCCGGATGGTCATGCGATTTCTCGTCGTGGCCGAGGGCGATGCAGACCACACGGGCACCGGGATACTTGACGGTCCAGACCGACGGCAGGATGTTCGACAGTCCTTCCTTGGGAGTCTGACGCGGGATGGTGCCGAGGACTTCGGCGCCTTCGGGACGGGTCAGCTCGATGTTATAACTTTCGTCGTTGATCACGAAGGTAGCAGGCACGCCCTTCATGATGGGGTGCTCCGGCTTGGTGACGGTGAAGGTGAAGTCGCTATGGCCATGGTTACGTGACCCACCACACACGAACTCATCGTTATACTTGGTCTCGAGCGGCCAATTGTACCAGGTGGCGGCATGCAAGAGGACGATGCCCTTCCCGGCCGCGGCGAAGTCCCGGATGGCCTTCTGGAACTCCGGCGTCCCGAACTGGGCATGATTGCCGCTGAACACGAAGAGGTCCGCCTGCGGAAGCAGCGCGAGGGTCTCCTTGAGGTTCGGCGTCGAAGCGACGTCATAACCGGCGGCCTTGGCGGTCAGCGCGTCGGTGCCGAGGAAGAAGGCCGGGAAGTTGTGCGAGCTGCCGGCGCCGGCGACGAGCACGCGGAGCTGGCCGTCCTTACGCGGCCCGAAGGACTGGCCATAAGCCTGGGTGGTCTTGGGGTTATCCTTGGGGAGCAGGTCGCTGGGGCCTTCGTTGGCCTTGCCCTTCTTCTTGCCGGCCTTGGGCGCACCCTCGTTCTTGCCGGCGGGCGGGTTCGCCGGGCCACCGATCTCGATGGTGACGGCGACGGTGGTCGGAGCGATGGTCGTGTCTTCGGAGCTCAGGACGAGTTTATCGATCACCTCGTCGCTTTCGACCGGGATCCAATGAGTACGCACCTGGCGGCCGTCGCCGGAGAGCAACTGACGGGCGGACTTGGACTTCGGGACATCGCCCGTGCCGTTGTAATCGGCGAAGTCGACACCGCCGTAGAAGACCTTCCGCTGCACCTTGCCGCTGAGGAAATGCACCTCGGCGACCATGGCGACGGCGTCGCCGTGCGCACCCCAGCCGCCGACGGCGCCAAGGAAGTGGATGCGATTGGCCACGGAGCCGACCGGGATCTCGACCTTCTGGGCGAGGCTCTTGGAGTAAGCTCCCTTGAAGGCGCCGCCCTTGAGCACGATGACGTTGAGTCCGTCCTTGGCGGTCTTGGGGTCGACGACCTTGTAGGGGACGCCATTGGACTGGACCTGGCCGAACTGGGCGAACGGCAAGGTGTCACGCTTGGCTTCCTTGCTGGCGTAGAGCCCGGTATTCGTCGAGGCGGTGAACGCCGCCCGGAGGTCGAGCAGGCGGAAACGTCCGACGGTCTCGCCTTCGGGGCTGATCGCCACGCTACGGAGATAGGCGATGACGTTGCGGAGGCCGTCGGCGCCGAGGGACTCGAAGCCTTCCGGCATGAGGGAGTTCGGGCTGCGCTCGCGGCTGACGATGTCGGCCACCTTGAGCTCGGCGGACTGGCCGGCCGGCAGCTTGAGCTTCACGAAGGTCGGATTCTCGCTGCCGATGAGGGCCGAGTATTGCGTGCCGTCCTTCATCTTGAAGTTCCAGGTGCGGTGCTCGTCGTCGACCATGCGGTTCGGATCGACGATGTGCACAAGCATCTCGGCGGGCGGGTGCGAGCCGATGCCCTGCAGGTTCGGGCCGAAGTCGTTGCCGACGTTGCCGACCTTATGGCAAGTCTGACAGACGGCGACGAAGAGTTCCTTGCCCTTGGAGGCGTCGCCGGGCTTCTCGACTTCGGCGCGCAGCTTAGAGACGATGTCATCCTTGGCCGGGCTGCTGCCGGCGTTAAGCTTGGCAAGGACGGCGACGGCACGCTTGGCGACGGTCTCGTCCGGGTGACGTACGAGCTGCGAGACCTGCATGGGTCCGAGCTGCAGTGCGGAAAGCGACTTGGCTTCGAGGGCGTCGAGTACGAGCCCGGCCCACTCGGCACGGCCGACGAGCGCGGAGAACAAGGTGGCGCGGAAAGAGCCGGCCGACTTCGGGAAGGCGGCGTAGAGCATCTTGCCGACGGAAGCATCGCCGCTGGCGGCGAGGGCTCCGGCAGTGGCGACGGCCACTGCTTCGTTGGAGCCGGCAAGGGCCTGGACGAGCGCCGGACGGACCTCCGGGGAGGCGTCGCGAAGCTGGACGAGCACGCGGGCGGCGGCGACCTTCGCTTCGGCCGAAGCCTTATCGTCGGCGAGCACCGGCAAGAGCCGGCTAGCGGTAGCGGCGAGCTCCGCCTTCAGGCTGCCATCGGTGAACCACAGCGCGGCGACCGCGGCCGCGGAAGCGCCCACAGCTTGATCCTGATCGGCGAGCAGGGCGCGCAGAGACTGCCGAGCCGCATCAAGGGCGGCCGGAGGGGCCACGCGTCGCGAAGCCAGTTCACGCAGGACGGCCGTGACGACCGGCTTGTTGGCCGACTTGGCTGCGGCGGCCAGGACCGCGACGGCGTCGTCGCCGTTAAGCGAGGCAACGAGGGTCCCTGCGAATTCAGCGCGAGTGGCATCAGCCGGACCAGCGAGGATGCCGGCGAGCACCGGGCCGGGATTGGCGGCGGCGGCGGCGGTGGCGGCGGCCTTGGACCAATCATCGGTCAGGCTGGCCTGGGCGGAGAGCAGTAGTGCGCCGGCGGAAGCTTCGAGGGGCGCGGAGCCCATGGCCCGAAGGGC
>JBDKIN010000067.1:0-6380 GCA_039797095.1 Verrucomicrobiota bacterium | reverse complement strand
GCGCAGTAACCTGCCAAAGAAGAAGGGCGTCCTTGCGGACGCCCTTCCTGTTTCCGGTCAAGGCGCTCAGGCCTTGATCTGCGGGCGCTTGGGATCCGGCCAGTCGATGTGGAAGAACTCGCCGCGGGGCTTGTCCTTGCGCTCGTAGGTGTGGGCGCCGAAGAAGTCGCGCTGACCCTGGAGCAGGTTCTGCGGGAGGTCTTCGGTGCGGTACGAGTCGAAGTACGAGAGCGCCGAACCGAGGGTCGGCACGGGGATGCCGTGCTTCACCGCGAGGGCGATGACCTTGCGCCAGTTCTTCTGGGCCTTCTTGACCGTCTTCTTGAAGTACGGGTCGAGGAGAAGGTTGGCCAGGCGAGGCTTCTTGCCGAAGGCCTCGGTGATCTTCTGGAGGAAGCGGGCGCGGATGATGCAACCGCCGCGCCAGATCTGGGCGATCTCGCCGAAGTTGAGCTTCCACTTGTATTCGTTCTGCGCCTCGCGCATGAGCTGGAAGCCCTGGGAGTAGGAGCAGATCTTGGAGCAATAGAGGGCGTCGCGGATCTGTTCGATGATCTTGGCCTTGTCGGGGTTGGTCATCGCGCGCTTCGGGCCGCGCAGGGCCTTGGCGGCGGCGACGCGCTCGTCCTTCACGGCGGACAGGCAGCGGGCGAAGACGGCTTCGGCGATGGTCGGGGCGGCGACACCCATGTCGAGGGCGTTGGCGCTCGTCCACTTGCCCGTGCCCTTCTGGCCGGCGGTGTCGAGGATGACGTCGACCAGCGGCACGCCGGTCTCGGGGTCCTTCTGCTTGAGCACCTTGGCGGTGATCTCGATGAGGAAGGAGTTCAGGTCGCCCTTGTTCCATTCTTCGAAGGTGGAGCCGATCTCGTCCGGGGTCATGCCCAGGAGGCCGCGCATGAGGTCGTAGGCTTCGCAGATCATCTGCATGTCGCCGTACTCGATGCCGTTGTGCACCATCTTGACGTAGTGGCCGGCGCCGTCGGGGCCGATATGGGCCACGCAGGGGACGCCGCCCTTGATGGGCTTGCCAGGGGTCGCGCCGGTGAGTTCGACGCCGGTGACAGCATCGACCTTGGAGGCGACGGCTTCCCAGATGGGCTTGAGCTCGGCCCAGGCGGCGGCATCGCCACCGGGCATGAGGGACGGTCCGAAACGGGCGCCTTCTTCGCCGCCGGAGACGCCGGAGCCGATGAAGCGCAGGCCCTTGGCCTTGAGTTCGCGTTCGCGGCGGATGGTGTCGGTCCAGAGGGCGTTGCCGCCGTCGATGATGATGTCACCCGGCTCGAAGACCGCGGCGAGCTCGTTGATCACGGCGTCGGTCGGGCCACCGGCCTTGACGAGGATGACGGCCTTGCGGGGCTTCTTCAGGGAGGCCGCGAAGTCCTTCATGGTGGGGCAGCCGGTCAGCTTGCCCGGGGTCTTCGGGTTTTCCTTCACGAACTCGTCGGTCTTGGCGGTCGTGCGGTTGTAGACCGAGATCGCGAAGCCGTGGTCGGCGATGTTGAGGGCGAGGTTCTGACCCATGACGGCCAGACCGATGAGACCAATGTCGGATTGCATAAGAGGAGCCAATGCGAACCCCCGTCGGCAGGCATGGCAAACAAGAAAAGGGGCGGCTTTCGCCCGAAAGCTCCTGTTTTCGGCACGGGCGGCCGCCTTTCCCCTCGCCTCATCCGACGGCCTTCCCATCGTCCACGGCTGTCATGTCCCAGCTCGTCGGCAAACGCATCACCCTCGGGGTCACCGGCTCCATCGCCGCCTACAAGGCTGCGGACCTGACCTCCCAGCTCGTCAAATACGGCGCCGAGGTCCAGGTGGTCATGACCAAGGGCGCCACCCAGTTCATCACCCCGATGACCCTCCAGGTGCTCTCCCGCCGGCCGGTGGCTTTCGACCTCTGGGCCGAGGGCGCTAATTCCGTCCCGGGTCACATCGAGATCGCCGACTCTTCCGACCTGCTCCTCGTCGCGCCCCTTTCGGCCAACGTCCTCGCGGAGTTCGCCCATGGCCTCGCCCCGGACCTGCTGACGAGCATCTACCTCGCCACCCGCGGCCCGGTCCTGCTCTGCCCGGCGATGAACGGCAAGATGTACGAGCACCCGGCCACGCAGGCTAACCTGAAGACCCTCCGCTCCCGCGGCCACGCCGTGGTCGAGCCGGCCGAAGGCATGCTGGCTTGCGGCTATGAAGGCGTCGGCAAGCTGGCGCCGGTCGAAGAGATCGTGAGCCGCGTGCTTTCGATCCTGGGCTGAGTCGATGGATCCCCGCGCCCTCCGCCAGCGTCTCGCGGCTTCGGCGAAGGAGCTGGGCTTCGACGCCTTCGGGGTCGCGCCGGTCGAGGTCGACGTGCGCGCGGACTACTTCAAGAAGTGGATCGCCGACGGGATGCACGGCGACATGGCCTGGCTGGCCCGTAATCCGGACCGCCGGACCGACGCCCGCAAGGTGCTGCCCGAAGCCCGCAGCCTGGTCGTGGTGGGCCTGAACTATTACCAGCCGCATCCGCCCGCGGGCTACCGTATCGCGAAATACGCGTTGGGGGCGGATTACCACGATGTGATCCTGGCCCGCCTGAAGGAACTGTGCGACGTGATGGCATCCCTCGGGGGCGAGCAGAAGCCCTACGTCGATACGGGTCCGGTACTCGAAAAGCCCGTCGCGGCCGCCGCCGGCCTCGGCTGGCAGGGCAAGAGCACGATCCTCATCCATCGCGGCGCGGGGACCTGGCTTTTCCTCGGCGTCATCCTGACGACGCTCGAACTGGAAGCCACCACCGCCAAGGAGCCGGATCGTTGCGGCTCCTGCACGCGTTGCATCGACGCCTGCCCGACCGCCGCGATCATCGCGCCTTACCAGATGGATGCGCGCAAGTGCCTCGCCTACCTGACCATCGAGCACAAAGGCGCCATCCCGGTCGAATATCGCGAAGCCCTCGGCGACCGCGTCTTCGGCTGCGACGACTGCCTCGACGTCTGCCCTTGGAACAAGTGGGCCGTCGCCACCCGCGAAGCCCGCTTCGCCCCGCGTCCGCACCCGCCGCTCCGCGAGACGCTGGCCTGGACCGACGAACAGTTCTTGGAGCATTTCAAAGGCACGCCGGTCGAACGCCTCGGGCTCGCCCGCTGGCGGCGGAATGCGCTCACCGTCCTCGGCAACGTCGGGACGTCGGGCGACCTGCCGGCCGCGGAGACGTTGGTCGGCTCGCCCGACCCGATGGTCGCCGAACACGCCGCCTGGGCCGTCGACCGTCTGCGCTCCCGTTGAACCTACGGGTTGCCTCGGACGGAGGGAGCGTCCTAATGGAAGCCGTGACTCTCGCCCAAGCTTACTATGCGCTCGCCGCCTTCCTGCTCCTGGCCGGCTGGCTGATCGTCACCGATGCCGCCGTGCTGCGCACCTTCCGTCGCTCGCCAGGCGCGACTTACCTGCTCGGTCTCGCCGCCATCGCTTGGTTCGCTTGGTGGCTGTTCAATATCCCCGACGCGGATCTCGCCGGCATCAACCGCACGCTGGTCCTCGTGGTCTTCCTTGGGGCCAGCCTGGCGACCTTCGTGTACATGCCCGATTTCCTGTCGGTACGCGCCCTCGGCGCGCTGATGCTCTTCCTCGCCCGCGCCACGTTGGACGCCGGTTATCGGCAGCTGCCGTACAGTCTGCTGGATGCCTCGATCAGCTACGGCGTGCTGGTGCTCTTCGGTTTCTGGTGGGCCTGCTCGCCCCCCGTCTTTGGTCGTCAGTGCGATTGGGTCCTCGCCACTTCCGGACGCCGTAACGTCGTCGGCGGACTGAGCCTGCTTCTCGGACTCGCCTGCGTGGCCCAGTCCCTCGACCTCCCGTGAGCCGCGCGCTCCTCATCGTCGTCTCGGGTCCCGCCGGCAGCGGCAAGACCACGCTCTGCGGCAGCCTCACCGGAGCCTGCCCGCAGGGCATCCGGCGTGTGATCACGTGCACCACGCGCGCCCCGCGGCCCGGCGAAGTCGACGGCGTCGACTACCATTTCCTCACGCGCGAAAGCTTCGAACAGCAGGTCGCCGCCGGCGTCTTCCTCGAGCACGCGCATGTCCATGGCAACCTTTACGGTCCGCGCGCGGCCGACGTCGCCGCCCATCTCAGCGCCGGCTTCGACGCGCTCCTGAACGTCGACGTCCAGGGCGCCGCCACGATCCGCGCCAAGGGCGCCGCCGACCCGCGGCTCGCGGCCGCCCTCGTCACGGTCTTCATCCGCGTCAGCGACCGCGCCGAACTGCGTCGCCGCCTGACGGGCCGCGGTACCGACCCGGCCGATGAGATCGACCGGCGCGTGGCCGCCGCCGAGGAAGAACTTCGCCACGCCGGCTCCTATCAGCACGTGATCGAGAGCGGCACCCGCGAGGCCGACTTCGCCGCCTTGCTCGCCATCTACCACGCCGAGAAGGCCCGCCGCCCGTGATGGAGAAGAACGACATCGCGGCCGTCCTCGACGAGATCGCCACGTTCATGGAACTGACGGGCGAGAATCCTTTCAAGATCCGCGCCTACTCCGCCGGAGCCCGCATCCTCGAGAACATGACCGAGGACCTCGGCGAGCTGATCGATGGCGGCAAGCTGGCCGAGATTCCTGGTCTCGGCGAGGCGCTCGTCGACAAGATCACGACGCTCCGCCGCGACGGCGTCCTGCCTTTCCACCAGAAGCTCAAGGCGTCGATCCCCGCCGGCCTCCTCGAGGTCATGCAGATTCCCGGCCTCGGCCCGAAGAAGGTCCGCGCGCTCTGGACGCAGCTCGCGGTCGAAGACCTCGCGAAGCTGAAGGAGGTCTGCGAAGCCGGCGCGGTCGCCGAGCTCAAGGGCTTCGGCGCGAAGACGCAGGAGAAGATCCTCGAGGGCATCAAGAACCGCATCGCCTACGGCAAGCGCCACCGCTGGTACGAAGCGGCCGCCATCGCCGAACCGATCCTCGCGGGACTCCGCGCGCTCCCGCAGGTCTCGCTCGCCGAATCCGCCGGCTCGCTCCGCCGCGCCCGCGAGACGGTCGGCGACCTCGACTTCCTGGTGGCCTCGTCGGAACCCAAGCCGATCATGGACTGGTTCGTCGCCTACCCGGGCGTCAAGGAAGTCACCGCCCACGGGGAGACGAAGTCCAGCGTGCGCTTCGAGAACGGCCTCCAGGCCGACCTCCGCGTCGTGCCGGCCGAACAGTTCTATTTCGCGCTCCATCACTTCACCGGCTCCAAGGAGCACAACGTCGCCATGCGCCACCGCGCGCTCGGCCGCGGGCTCAGCATGAGCGAGTGGGGCTTCAAGTCCGTCGACGAGAAGACCCCCGCGCCCGGCGCGACCAGCGAAGAGGAAGTCTTCCGCGCGCTCGGCCTGCCGTGGATTCCGCCGGAGCTCCGCGAAGGCAATGGCGAGATCGACGCCGCCGAGGCGGGCAAGCTGCCGCCGCTCGTCCAGTTCGCCGACCTGCGCGGCGTCTTCCATAACCACACCACGGAATCCGACGGCGATCACACGCTCGATCAGATGGCCGCCGCGGCCGAAGCCCATGGTTGGGAATACCTCGGCATCTCCGATCACTCGAAGTCCAGCTTCCAGGCCGGCGGCCTCGATGAGGCCCGCCTCGCGAAGCAGCTCGGGGACATCGCGAAGCTCAACGCGTCGAAGAAGTATCGCGTACGCGTCCTCTCGGGCAGCGAGGTCGACATCCTTAAGGATGGTTCCCTCGACTTCACGGACGACGTCCTCGCCCGCCTGGACTTCGTCGTGGCTTCGGTGCACAATCTCTTCACGTTGGACCGTGAGGCCCAGACCGCCCGCATCATCAAAGCCATCGAGAACGAGCACGTCGACATGGTCGGTCATCTCACCGGCCGCCTGCTCAACAAGCGCGAGCCCTACGACGTCGACATCGCCAAGGTCATCGACGCCGCCGCGGCCAACGACACCATCATCGAGCTCAACGCCAATCCGTGGCGCCTCGACCTCGACTGGCGCTGGTGGCGCCGCGCCGCCGAGAAGGGCGTGCTCTGCTCGATCAATCCGGACGCCCACGACACCGACCAGCTGGCCTTCGCCGCCCATGGCGTGCGCATCGCCCGCAAGGGTTGGCTGACGCCGGAGCAGGTGCTCAACACGCGGTCGCTGCCCGAAGTGCTGCGCTGGCTCGGCCGCTGAGCGCTCCTTACGGCTCGCCCTGCGGGCTAAGCCCGTCCTATCGTGCCGCATGCTGCACGATAAGCGCCGTCTGCTCCTCATCGCCGGACCTTGCTCCCTCGAATCCGAGGCCAACTGCCGGACCGTCGCCACGGAGCTCAAGGCCCTGGCCGCCCGCCACCCGGAGCTGAACATCATCTTCAAGGGCTCTTACGACAAAGCCAACCGCACCTCCCTCGGCGGCGACC
>JBDKIN010000066.1:0-7260 GCA_039797095.1 Verrucomicrobiota bacterium | reverse complement strand
GCGGGACGATCTCATGCAAGCCGCGGTCGGTCTGCAGGCTGAGCGAGTCGCTGGAGACCGGCGTGAGGAGGCTCCGGCCATAGAGATGGAGCAGCAGCGCGTGGTAGGCCGCCCCGCGGGCGACGGCCACCTGCATGTCGAGAGCGGAGTCGAAGCGGTGGACCAGGAATTCCCCGAAAGACTCCTTCAAGGCCTCGATGACCAGCGGATTGAGGGAGCTGCCGCCGACCGCGAGCAGGAAGCCGATCTGGGAAGGACGGAGCTTCGCGCGTTCGAGCGCGTCGGTGATCGGCGCGAAGACCGAGCAACTCAGCGTGTATTCGTCTTCGTCAGCCTGCAGGCTTTCGGCGTCGAGGAAAGGCGTCATCAGCTCCGCGAAGCGGAGACCGTCGAGCGCGGGCGAGGACAGCTTCAGCTGGGAGCCGTCGGCGAGGCGGAGGGTCTGCACGCCAGGGTAGGTCTTAACCGTGTCGGCAAGGATTTCGGTGAGATCGGCGCCGTGAGCCTGACGATGGCAGAGCAGTTCACAGAGGCCGACCTTCAGTTGTTCGGCCGTGGCCAGCAGCTGGGGTTCGAGCTGTTCCTTGCGGACCTCGTATTCCCAGTCTTCAGGCGGGATACGGTTCTGGCGGGCCAGTTCCGGGATGAGGACCTGGTGCACGATCGCGCGGTCGATGTCGGCGCCGCCGAGGCGGTGGTAACGCGACACCGCGCGGGGGCTCACGCTGAGCGTCCCGTCGGCCATCCGGCGCAGCGTGAAGATCGCGACGTCGCAGGTGCCGCCGCCGAAATCGACGATCATCGTCTCCGTCTCGTCGGCCACGCCGTCGAGGATCGCGGGGCCTTGGCGGGCTAGGAAGTCCAGGAACGCCGCGAGCGGTTCATCGAGCAGGTCGCCATGGCCGAGGCGCAGGCCCGCCAGGTCGGCGGCCAGCAGCGTGTCTTCGCGCTGGGAGATCTGGAACGACGCCGGAACCGTCACGACCGTGCGGGCGACGGACTCAGGGGTCTGGTCGCGGAGGAAGCGGAGGACCTGTCCGGAGACCTCGGCCGGGCTGCGGCAGCCGGCCTTGGCCTGCGGGTAGGTGCGGCCGATGCCCATCTCGTTCTTCGCCTCGGCGAGGTAGGTCACGAAAGGACGGAGCCCGAGTTCGACCGAACGGGAGAGACAACGGCGGGCGCCTTCGCCGACCAGTTGGCGGTCGGCCAGCTGGCTGACGACGGAAGGCACCAGCACCGAGGTGAAGTCGCCGCTGAGGGTCGGCTGGGCTACCTCCAGGCAGATCGCCGGTGCGATGACCTCGGGGGCCTCCGGTGACCAGCGGATCTCGGCCACCGAGGAATTGGTCGTCCCGAGGTCGATGCCCAGCACCCGGCAGGCCTTCAGGCGGGGTCGGAGCTTGGCCCCCGGGGGACGCAGATAGGGTAGGGGGTTCATCGCGGGTCGGTCGGGTAAGGATTCCATGGTCGCCGACATGGGGGAAGCCTTTATCTTTGTAATAGATGAAACCATCCCTCAGCCCCTGGGGTTTAATTCTCAGATAACCCCACCATGACGCTCTTTTCCCGATTGGTCTTGGTCAGTTGCTTCGTCTGGGCCCCCTGGGCCGACGCCGCGGACAAGAAGACGGCCAAGAAGGCCGAGGCCGTAATCAAGGCCGCCCCGGTCGCGACCCGACCGGTCGCCGCCATCGCCGACCGGCCGGCTATCTGGCATACCTGGACGGATAAGGAAGGCCGCAAGGTCGAAGCCCAATTCTGCGGTCTCTCCGGTGAGTTCATCACCATCCAGACCCGCGACGGACGCACCTACCATTTCAAGACGGACATCCTCGTGCCGGAAGACGTCGTCTTCGCCAAGCAGTGTCTGGACCGAAGCCGCACGAACAGCTTCAGCCGGGAGATCATCGCCTCGGCCGCGGCGGACGTCGACAAACTCGTCGTCGCGACGTTGGCCGCCAACCAACAGACCCTTAATGCGCCGGCCACCGACGAAGAATTCCTGCGTCGCCTCTACCTGGACGCCGTCGGCCGGATCCCTACCGCCAAGGAAGCCGACGCTTTCCTCGCCAGCGCCGCGCCCGACAAACGGGCCAAGCTGATCGACGAACTCGTCTTCTCGCCGGGCTACTCCATGCAGATGTTCAACTGGATGGCCGACCTGCTTCGCGTGAAGGATACTTTCGGCAAGGGCATCCCGGCGTTCACCTTCGAGGATTGGCTCAAGGCGCGGCTCGCGGCCAACACCCCCTGGGACAAGATGGTCTTCGAGATGGTCACCGCGGACGGACGTCTCTGCGACAACGGCGCCACCGGCTTCATGCTCTTCGACGCCGAGATGCCGCTCGACGGCGTCTCGAACCTCATGACCACTTTCCTCGGCACGAACATGGCGTGCGCCCAGTGCCATGATCACCCCCTGGCGGACTGGACCCAGAAGGACTTCTATCAGATGGCCGCCTTCTTCGGCGCGACCGACGGCAAGGACGAAGGCGTGCTGCGCGAGATCAACCGAGTCGCCAAGGCCGACAACGCCGTCAACAAGGCGTCCGTCCGGAAGATCGCCGAGATGAACGCCTTCCGCCTCAACGACGGCGGCAAACAGTCGCTGACGTTGCCCAAGGATTACAAATATAAGGATGGCAAGCCGGGCGACCCGGTGGCGCCGTCGCTGATCGCGTGGTCCAAGGCCGACAAGTCCCTGCCGGCCTATAACGTCAGCACCAAGAACCCCGCCCAGCTCCGCGACGAGTTCGCGCGCTGGCTGACCAGCCCGCAGAATCCGCGTTTCGCGACGAACATCGCCAATCGCGTCTGGAAGAAGGCCTTCGGCCTCGGCGTGATCGAGCCCATCAACGACATCGACGACCTGACGCAGGCCAGCAGTCCGGAACTCCTCGCGCACCTGACCTTCGTCATGAAGGCCGCCAAGTTCGACCTCCGTGAGGTCCAGCGCGTCATCTATAACTCCAAGACTTACCAAGCCTCCGCGAGCCCGACTCCCGACCTCGGTAAGGCCAAGTATCTCTTCAACGGCCCGATCGTCCGACGCCTGACCGCCGAGCAGGCTTGGGACAGCCTCGTCGTGACCGCGGTCGGCACTTATGCCGATAACGTGCTCCTGCGACGCGGCGATGACATCAAGGTCATGGCCCTGCCTCCGGGCAAGGTGACCATGGCGGAAGTCCGCAACGCCATCGACCGGACCAAGAAAGCCTACGCCGGTTCCGGCAAGGCCGGCGGCAAGAAAGCCTCCGGCGGTTCGACCATGGGCTTGGCCAACGGTTACGAAGGGGACAAGCCCGTCAACCGGTTCTCGTTGCTGCTGGCCCGCGCCAGCGAACTCCCGCAGCCTTCGGCGGAGACCCACTTCCTGCGTCTGTGGGGGCAGGGTGACCGCCTGCTCGCGGACTCGGCGACCAATGACGGCAGCGTCCCGCAGGTCCTGCAGATGATGAACGGTGCCGTCGGTCGCCTGGTCTCGGACACACGCGCCGAAGCCGTCATGGCCGCCGAAGCGGCGAAGACTCCGGAAGCCCAGGTACGCTCGCTCTACCTTTCCTTCCTTGCCCGCCGGCCGACGCCGACCGAGCTCAGCGCCGCCAAGGCTTCGCTCGAGGGCGGTCTCGCCCTGACCGATCTCGCCTGGGTCCTGGCCAACACCCGTGAATTCCTCTTCATCCGATGAACCTCCCCATCTCCGCTGACCTGCTCCGTAACCCTGAGGACCGCCGTCGCTTCCTGGAGAAGTGCGCCAAGGTCGCCTTCGGCCTGAGCGTCCTGCCGGCCTTCGCGCGGCTGGCTTCGGCCGCCGAGCAGAAGAGCGCGATCAAAGCGCCGAACGCCGGCCTCGCGGGCTTCGGCAAGGCCAAGCATGTGATCTTCCTGCAGCTCAACGGCGGCATGTCCCATATCGACACCTTCGATCCCAAGGCCGGGCCGAGCAAGGGGCCCGGCGAAATCGTCTCCGCCAAGGGCGACATGCAGCTGACATCGTTCCTGCCGGAGACCGCCAAGGTCAGCGACAAGATCACCGTCATCCGTTCCATGACCGCCAAGGTCGGCGTGCACGCCTCTGCGGCCTACCTCATGCGCACCGGTTTCGAGCAGCGCGGCAGCGTACAGCACCCCACGCTCGGCGCCTGGGCGCAGCACTTCCTCGGTTCCAGCCATAAGACCCTGCCTTCCTCCGTGGCCGTCAATCGTTCGTCCAACCATGGTAACGGCTGGTTCCCGGCGGCCTATTCGCCGCTCCCGATCCTCAATCCCGATGACGGCTTGCTGGACACCAAGAGCCCGGTCAGTGAGGCCGTCGTGGGCAAGCGGGCCGCCTTGCTGGCGCAGCTCGACGCCGGCTTCGGCGGCAAGGCCGCGGACGAGAACGTCAAGGCTTACAACGAATTCTACGAGACCACCTTCCAGCTCATGAAGAGCACGGACCTCAAGGCCTTCGATCTGTCCGCCGAGCCGGCCGCCACGCGGGCGCGCTATGGCAAGAGCAAGTTCGGCCAGGGCTGCCTGCTCGCCCGACGACTCGTCGAGAACGGAGTGCGCTTCGTCGAAGTCGCCAGCGGTGGCTGGGACATGCACGCCTCGCTCGAAGACCGGCTGGAGGACATCGGCGGCGATTTCGACCGCGTCTTCGCCACCCTCATCCAGGACCTTGAAGCCAAGGGCCTGCTTGAATCCACGCTCGTGGTGGTCGCGACCGAGTTCGGCCGCAAGCCCTCCTTCGAAGGCGGCGGCCGCGGCCACCATCCGCTGGTCTTCTCGACCGTCCTCGCGGGCGGCGGCGTCCGTCGTGGCTACGTCCATGGGGCCAGTGACGCCAAGGGTTATGCCCCGGCCGCGGACGGCGTCTCGCCGGGCAGCCTGCACGCGACGATCGCCCATGCCGCCGGTCTCCCGGTGCAGACCGAGATCATGACGCCGGCCGGCCGTCCGATGGAAATCGGTAATCGTGCCAAGCCGCAGATCGGCGTCTTCAGCTGAGCCTCAGCCGAGGAGCATCGCCACGTCGCCCGGCCTTTCGAGGTGGACGGCGTGGCCGGCTCCTTCGATCACGCTGAGGCGGGCCTTCGGGAGGTGTACGCCCATCTCGCGGGCGAGGCGGGTGAATTTCTCGTCATGCTCGCCTGTCACCAGGTCGACCGGGCAACGGAGTTCTTTGAGGCGAGGCCAGAGCGAGGGCAGGGTACCCGTGCCGACATTGTCGAGGCTCAGCGCCAGGCCTTCGGGGTCGTTGCGGTGACGTCGTTCCAGGATCGGTCGCAGCCGTTCCTCCGGTAGGCCGAGCAGCGTCTGGAAGAAGGTCTGGTTGTGCCAGTACTTGAAGAACGCATCCAGCCCGCGGGTACGGATGAAGTCGGCGAGCGTCGCATCGCCGAGACGGCGTTCGTCCCGTTCCGCGGCAGTGGCCAGTCCCGGGCTCGCCCCGATCAGGATGAGGCGGGCGATCCGTTCCGGATGCGCGAGGGCCCAGTGCAGCGCGAGCCGGCCGCCGAGCGAATAACCCAGAAGCGTGATCTGCGGGGTCGTGGCCGCTTCGGAGATCAGCGCGAGGTGCGCTTCGATGGAATAATCGCTCGTGGCGCGCAGATGTCGACGCGAGCCGTGTCCGGGCAGGTCGGGGGCGTTGAGACGTGCGTGGGCGGGAAGAAACTCACGAACTAGGTCAAAATCAGCGCTTTCTCCTGTAAAGCCATGAAGCGAGACGATGGTATTCATGGATGATAGGCTATGATGCTGACCCTGGAAGGTCGGACATGGATTCTATTTAGCAGAGCGGTGATTGACGCGAAAGTAAAAACAGGGAACAAACGACATAACTTAGCATCCTATTACCAATCCTTTATGCCTGGCATCCGCGTCAAACCTTGGAACCGTGTCGACGGTCCGATCTACAGCCTCGCGACGACGGCCGACGGTAAGGGCAATCTGAACATCTGCAGCTACGTCACTCCGATCGCGATGAAGCCGAAGCGTTTCATCATCGGCGTGTACAAAGACACCAAGACCTTGGCGAACCTGGAGGCCAATCCGATCGGCCTCCTCAACTACATGGCCAAGGATCAGGCCAACCACATCAAGCTGCTCGGCAAGAAGTCCGGACACTCGACCGACAAGATCGCCCAGTTGGGCGAGAAGATCGAGCACGTCGGCGAAGGCCTCTTCATGCTCAAGGGGGCCATCGCGACCCTACGCCTCCGTTTCATGGAGCGCATGGATTGCGGCGACCACTGGGCTTGGTTGGCGCACGTCGAATCATACGAGAACCTCCGGGAAGCGCCGCCGCTGACCCTGGACGAGCTCAAGAGGTTGAAGCTGATCTTGGCCTAAGGCCAAGATCAGGGGGCACGCTGGCACGCGGGCACGTGGGCAAGGGTAGTGTGTGATCCATAAAAAGAGCCGGACTTAGTCCGGCTCGTGTTTTGCTGGCCCCAGTTCTAGACCCGGCCCTAGCCCTGCGCGGTTTCGTCGCGCTTACTTCTTCTTGGAGGCCTTCTTCGACTTCGCTTCTTCGCGGTGCGGGATCAGGTAAGTCCGGCCGCGGATGAGGCGTTCGTAGAGGTCGACCATCGCCACGCCCTCGCGGGGGCGGACCGAGTCGGCCTTGGTGGCGCGGTCCACCTGGCGCTTCAGCATGCGGCAGAGGTCTTCGGCGTTGTACTGGATCATGCCGAGGATGCGTTCGACCGAGTAGCCCGGGATGCTTTCTTCGATATAGAAGCCGTCGGCCTCGTCGTCTTCGAGGAAGACGTGGGCTTCGTTGACGCGACCGAAGAGATTGTGGAGGTCGCCCATGATGTCCTGGTAGGCGCCGACCATGAACGCGCCGACATAGTAGGGCTGGCCTTCCTTGAACGGGTGGAGGGCGAGGGTCTTGCGGACGTCTTCCAGGTCGATGAAATCGTCGACCTTACCATCGGAGTCGCAGGTGATGTCGACGAGCGTCGCCTGGACCGTCGGGCGCTCGTTGAGGCGGTGGATCGGGGCGATCGGGAAGAGCTGGTCGAGGGCCCAGTGGTCGAGCAGGGACTGGAAGACCGAGAAGTTGCAGACGTATTGCTCGGCCAGCATCGAGTCGAGGCGGGCGAGTTCGTCCGGCACGTCGGCCGAGTCCTTGAGGTCTTCGCGGATCTGACGGCAGATATCCCAGAACAGACGGTCGGCGGCGGCGCGTTCTTCCAGGCGCAGGTTGCCGAGGCTGAAACGGGCATGGGCTTCTTCGCGCTTTTCCTTGGCGTCGTGGTAGCGCTC
>JBDKIN010000065.1:0-6332 GCA_039797095.1 Verrucomicrobiota bacterium | reverse complement strand
TCGAGCGTGACGACGTAAGTGCCGGCGTTCATGACCTCGATATTCCAGACGGCGGCGTCCGCGGGCTTGGTCCAGTTCACGAAATAAGAAGAGTTCGGCGCGCTGGCGCTGCGGCGCATCTGACCGCGCGGTTCGCCGTCACGGGCCGGGAGCATGGTGATCGGGAATTCGCGGTAGCCGACGTGGATGGGGCGCGGGTCAACGGTGTTGCCGGGGCCGTTCCCGCCCTTGCCCTTGCCTTTGCCGACGGCAGGTGCGGCGATGCCCATTTCTTTGCGCCAGGCGGCCACGGCCGCGACGAGTTCCTGGGCGAGCCCAGGTTGCTTGGCTTGGATCGGCGTGGTCTGGCCGGGGTCGGCGACCATGTCGAAGAGGTTGCCGGCGTTGTCCAGACGATGGGTCTCGGTACGCACGCTGATGTTGCTGCCCCAGGTCTGGAAGATCTGCCGAGGCGCCCAATCCGCATCGATACCTCGCTTGAAAAGCGGAGTGAGGTCGCGGCCGTCGAGCGGCTTGTCACCGACGCGCTTCACGCCGGCGAGGGCATGCAGGGTCGGGGCGAGGTCGATGGCGCCGGCGATGGGCTTCACCTGCGTGCCGGCCGCGATCTTGCCGGGCCAACGGATGAAGAGCGGAGACCGGACGCCGCCTTCGTCGGTGGTGCCCTTGGTGCCTTTCATCCCGCCGGTCCAGCGATGGCCGTTCGGGCCGTTGTCGGAGAAGTAGACGACGATGGTGTCGTCCTCGAGCTCCAGCTCCTTGAGCTTGGCGAGGATGCGGCCGACGTTGCGGTCCTGGTTCTCCACCATGGCCAGCGCGCAGCGGGTTTCGTCAAGCTTCTCGGCTGGGGCGTTCGTCGCGCCCTGACGGATAGGTTTGTCTTTGAAACGTGCCCAGTCCGTGGCGGGCGCCGACCATGGCGAATGCGGCGTGGTGAACGGGACGTAGCAGAGGAAGGGCTTGGCCTGGTTGCGTTCGATGAACTGCAGGGCCTTGTCCGTGAGGACGTCCACGATGTAGCCCTGCGATTTCTTCATGACGCCGTTATGCTCCAACGGGGCGTCGAAATATTCGCCCCAGTGTCCCGAGGTGTAGCCCCAGAAGGTATCGAAGCCCCGGGCGAGCGGATGGTAGGGCCACTGGCTGCCGTTATGCCATTTGCCGAAGATGCCCGTCACGTAGCCGGCGGCCTTGAAGGAGTCGGCGAAGGTCTTCTCGTCGGGGTTCAAGCGCTCCTGGCCGGTGGAGACGCCGTAGACGCCGAGGCGGCGGTGGTAACGTCCGGTCAGGAACTCCGAACGGGTAGGGGCGCAGACCGGCTGGACGAAGAAGCGGTCGAAGTGCGCTCCGCCCTTGGCGATCGCGTCGATGTTCGGCGTGGCGACGTGCCGGTTGCCGTTGAACGAATAATCGCCCCAGCCGGCGTCGTCGGCCAGCAGCACGACCACGTTCGGAGCCTTGGCCGATGCGAAGGCGGCCGCCAGGTGGAGGGCGCCGAGCAGGACAAGCCGGCGCATGGCTTACTTCTTGGCGGGCAGGTAGCCCAGCGAGACGAGGAAGGCGTCGGTCGCCGCCAAGGTCTCGGCATATTTCGATTTGTTGAAGAAGCTGTGCTTCTCGCCCTCGTAGCCGACGAGTTCGCAGCGGTTGCCGGCGGCCTTCATGACTGCGGTGAACTTCTCGACGGTCGCGTAAGGCACGGTGGTGTCGGCCGTGCCATGGAAGATGATCGTGGGCGGCACGCCTTTCTTGACGTGGTGGATCGGGGAGATCTCCTTCGGTTCGCAGCCGAAATTCGACTTGTCCAGGCCGGCGCCGAAGCCCTTGAGGTCGAGCCCGGGGAAGGGCGCCATCACCGTGCCGGGATTGAAGAGCACGAGGGCGTCGGGCAGGCAGGAGACGGACTTGTCATCCTTGGCGTCGTCGAGTCCCGGCAAGGTCGCGACCGACGCGGCGAGATGACCGCCGGCCGACCCGCCCCCGACGGCGATGCGCTGCGGGTCGATGCCGAGGCGCGCGGCGTTGGCGCGGACCCAGCGGACGCAGGCCTTGGCGTCGGACACGCAATCGGCCGGTTTCGCGTTCTGGCGTGTCTTGACCCGGTAATCGGCGACGATCGCGATCATGCCCCGTTTGGCGAGGTGGCGGCTCTGGGGTTCGAACTGCGTCGGCGAGCCGCCGGTCCAGCCGCCGCCGAAGAAGAACACGATCGCGGGCAGGGGCTTTTCCGTCATCTTCTGGCGCGAGTCGAAGATCCAGACCTTGAGGTCGGTGTCGCCGACCTTGCGGTAGGTCTCGGACTTCGTGCCCTCGATGACGGGCGGATGGCCGCCGGCTTTCTTCTTGGCGGTTTTTTCCTGGGCGCCCGCGGTCAGCGCGACGCAAAGGGAGAGGAAGGCGAGGATGAGGCGCATGGGGGTAAGCCCAAGATGGAGGATGGAAGATGGGGGATAAAGGATGAAAGCTGGAGAAGAGGGCTGAATCGATGACAGACGGTGGCTGCAACTTACCGTTCTCAGGTCCCGGGTCTCAGACGTCAGGTCCCGGGTTCGGGTATTCGGCACCAGGTGCAGGTTCGGGCCCGTGCTCTGTTTGGGTTTCTCTCACGTTTGCACTTTTACACGCGGCCCTGCCGCACTTGCACCTTTGCGCGTTATGTCCCGCACCCGTACCCGAACCTGATAACCCTTACCTGATACCCGATCAGCAGAGACCTGAGACCCGAAGGTGTTTCCCGAACCTGCCACCCGAAACGGTTAGCCTTTAAAACAAAAAGACCGGCAACCTTTCGGCCACCGGTCTCCTTTGACTTTTCCTTCTGGTCCTCCGGGCCTCTGGGCCTCGGAGCCTCTGATTTGTATCTCCCCGTGTCCACGTGTCACCTTGCCCACGTGCCCCCTCGAAGGCTCCGCCTTCGCTTACTTCTTGAAGTAGGCGTTTTCCTTGTCGCCGCCGCTGAGGATGAAGGCGACGAGGTCGAGGACTTCTTCCTGCGTGAGCATGCTCAGGAGCATGGGCGGCATGGGCGAGACCTTGGAGACTTCGATGCTCTTGACCTGCTTGCGGTCGAAGCCGACGCGCTGGTCAGGATCGGAGAGGTCGGTGTTGATCTGCACGGTGTCGCCGTTGAGGTTCACGATGACGCCGGTGACGGTCGAACCGTCCTGCTTGGTCACGACGACGGGCGCGAACTGCTCGTTGATCTCCTTGCTGGGATTGATGATCTGGTCGAGGAGGTCGTGCGGGCTGTAGCGGCCGCCGGCGCCGGTGAGGTCCGGGCCGTTCATGCCACCGGCGTTGCCATAACGGTGGCAGGCGAAACAGGCGGCGGCGCCGAACATCTTGCGGCCGTTCTCGAAATCGCGGCCCTTCAGGCCGGTGCGCGTGGTGGCGCTCAGCTCTTCGAGGGTCCAGTTCTTGGGCGTGCGGCCGGCGAAGATGGCGCCGACATTCTCATAGGCGGACTTGATGGGCGGGTTCTTGGCCAGGGCGACGAGCTTGTCGTGGCGGGTCAGCTCCTCGGGCGAGTACGTGGCGAGGGAGTCGTTACGGATGAACTCGATGAACTTGCCGAAGCTCGAACCACCGCGGTAGCTGGCGGCCTTGACGAACCAGTTGAGCTGTTTCTCGCGGAGCTCAGGGGTCCAGCCGGCCTTGAGCATGCGCAGGCTGCGCATGATCTCCATCTCGGGCTCCTGGCTGCCGGCGTCGGCGACCACGGCCATGGCCTTGGCGGCCAGGGTCGGAGACTGCAGGAAGCTCAGGGTCTCGGTGAGGAGCCAGTTGAGCTCGAAGTTCGCCGCGGGATAGGCGGCGTCGTAATAACGGGTCACGGCGGCGACACCGGCGTCGTCCGGCTTGCCGTAGCGGTGCAGGACGATCTGGGCGACGCGGACGTTAAGGAGCTTCTGCTCCTGGGTGAGCTTCGCGAAGTCGTCGGCGCGCAGCGCCGCGAGCAGGCGATCGCGGAGGACGGCCTGTTCGGCGGTGGGCTCGGCGGTCGTCGGCGCGATGCCGGTGCGCGGATCGGGCTTGGCGGCCTTGGCGGTGTGGTAAGGGCAGGGGGCGGCCTGACGGGCCAGCGCGAGCAGGGCCTCGAGGCGGGCGGTGGCGTTCTGCTCGGCGAAGGCGCGCTCGCTCCAGCCGGCGTGCGGCTGATGCTCGAGCACGACGCGCGCGGCGAAGCGCAGCCAGCGGTCGGACGACGAGAGGTGCGGCCAGGCGACATCCGCGGCCTTGGGGTCCTGCTTGCCGTGGAACTGTTCGAGGGCCTTGCGGGCGACGACTTCCGGCGCGGGCTTGGCGGTCGAGGCGAGGACCGCATCGGTCGATTCCTTGCCGACATAGGTCACGCGGTAGAGGCCCGACTGGACCTTGCGGCCGCCGATGGCGAAGTACATCGCGCCGTCCTGCGGGTGGATGGCGAGGTCGGTGACAGGCAGGGGCGCACCTTGGATGAAGTCTTCCTTCACGCCGACATAGCTCGCGCCCTGCGGCTTGAGCTGGACGGCGTAGATCTTACCCCAGCTCCAATCCATGATGTAGAGGGCTTCCTGATACTTGGCCGGGAACTTGGCGCCGTAGCCGAAGGCGATGCCGGTGGGCGAGCCGGGGCCGATGTTCACGGTGGCGGGCAGGTTGTCGGCGTAGAATTCGGGATACTTGCCGGCGCCGTTGCGCCAGCCGTATTCGCCGCCGCTGACGACGTGGTTCACGCGCGTGGGGCGATACCACGGGGTGTTGAAGTCGTACTCCATGTCCGCGTCGTACGTGAACAGGTCGCCTGCGCGGTTGAGCGCGCCGCCGTAGATGTTACGGAAGCCGCTGGCGAAGGTCTCGAAGGTCTTCCCGTCCTTGCTGATGCGGTAGACGATGCCGCCGGGGGCGAGCACGTGGCGGTTATGGCCGCGGCCGTCCGGCATGCGGGGGAGGAGGTGATCGTCGCCCCAGAGCGGCGCGACGGGAGAGGTGGCGGGGGTCTCGGTCTTGACGGCGTTGTTGCCGGTGATCAGGTAGAAGCCCTGCTGGTCAGGGGTGACGACCACCTTGTGGACGCCGTGATCGCCGCCGGACTGGATGTCGCGGAGGAGTTCGACCTTGTCGAGCTGGTCGTCGCCGTCGCTGTCGCTGAGGCGGTAGAAGCCGCTGGGGATCTTCTTCTCGTAATCGTTCACGCCGGCGTAAAGGGCGCCGAAGGCCCAGGTCATGCCGTTGATGGCGCGGATGTTCACCGGCATCTTCTTGATGTCGGCCGCCTTGAGGGTCTGGCCCAGCGCGGGGGCGGGGAAGCGGTAGAGGTCGCCGTACTGGTCGCTGGCGTAGATCCGTCCTTTGTCATCGACGCACAGGGCCACCCAGGAGCCTTTCTCGGCTCCGGGAACGGAGTAGAGGAGTTCGACCTTGAAGCCGGCGGGAGCCTTGATGCGGCCGACAGGCGTGGCCTTGTTCTCGCCGATTTCCTTGCCGGCGTCAGGTGCCGAAGCCTTCTTGGCGGGAGCCTTGGCCTTCGCCTTGCCCGGCGCGGGTGCGGCCTTCGGCGCGTTCTTGGCGGGGGCCTTCTTGCCCGCGCCCGGGGGGACGATGCGCTGGGCGTCGCTGGGGATGGGGCTCTTGTCGAGGGTGACGAGCGGGACTTCGGGAAGTTCCTTGAGCATGACGTCCTTGATCTGGACGATCATGGCCGGGCCTTTGTGCACCTGGAAGGCGAGCAGGCCTTCGAGTTCGCGGTCCTTGGCGTCGTGGTCGATGAGTTCGATGGTGACCTTGCCGTCGACCTTGTGGATCAGGCGGTTGCCCTGGGCGATGATGACATACTCGTGCCACTCGGTGAAATCGACCTTTACGGGGTCATGTTCGGCGGAGAGCCACTTGGCGGCCTTGTCGTCGATGATGACGCTCTGGCCGTTCTGCACGAGGATACCGCGGCCACGCTCGTCATAGACCATGCCGTTGTAAGGCGTGTTGGCATGGATGTCGCACTGGTAGCCACCGACGACCCACTTGCCGACCTCAGGCAGCGCCTTGCTGCGATACTGGATGCCGGAGTTGCTGGCGGAGCACTTCACCTTGGCGCGCAGCTCGAAGTTCTTCACGACGCCGTTCCAGACGAGGAACTGATTGTAGGCGAGATGGTCAGGTCCCTTGGTCTTGCCGGTGATGGCGCCGTCCTCGACGGACCAGAGCTCCGGGTTGCCGTCCCAGCCGGCAAGGGTCTTGCCGTCGAACAATGACTTGAAGCCTTCCTGGGCGGAAAGAGGGGAGAGGGCGACCAGCAGGAACGCCAGCAGCGCAGAGAGGGGGTTTCTCATGGGACGGATGTTTTCTATGGCCTT
>JBDKIN010000064.1:0-9059 GCA_039797095.1 Verrucomicrobiota bacterium | reverse complement strand
TGGGAGGGCCAGCCCTTGTCTTCGTAGGCCGTGTGGAAGTAGAGGCCCGAGTTGGCGCCCGGGTAGGTCTTTACCTTCGCCTTGAAATCGAAGTTCGTGAAGTCGGCCTTGCCGTCGGCGCCGACGAAGAAGAGGTGGCCTTGGCCGCCGCGGATCTGGAGGACGCCGTCCTCGACCTTGTAGGTGCCTTCGGGGGAGTTCTTGGAAGCCTTCCAGCCGGCGAGGGACTTGCCGTCGAACATCTGGATCGTTTCGCCGGCGAAGGCGGCGTACGAGCTCAGGAAGAGCGCGGCCGTGGCCAGCAGCGTGGTACGGAGGGGGGAGGTGCTCATGGGGTTCATTTCGAGCGAATGCGATTCCTGGCCTATGGCAAAGGTTAATTGGCGACCCGACGTCGGTTTGCGTAGATGGTCGTACGGGCGTTGGGACAGCCGCCGTCTTTCAGGCGCAAGGCGACATAGCCCAGCTCGCGCAAGGTCGCCTCTTCGGCCGGGTGGTTGTAGATCAGCAGCACGTCATGTCTGCGCAGCCGCTCCAGGAGACGCCGCATCATGGCCGGGCCGAAAGGATTATAGAGATAGCACAGGATGCGTTCGCCGGGCGGCCCGAAATCGAAGTCGTCCGCCCCGGCGACCGTGAAGCGGCCCGGCGTGGCGAAGAGCCTCGCGTGGTTCCGTCGCGCGATCGCGACCAGCGGCTCATGGTAGTCGAAGCCCGCGACTCGTTGGACGGAGCCCGCGCGGGCGCGGAGCTCCGTCCAGCGCAGCACCGCCTTGCCCTTCCCGCAACCGACGTCGACGAACGTGAACTCATCGAACTCCGCGCCGAGCAGGGCGCGGGTCTCATGGAAGGCCCAGTCGATCTCGCTGGTCCAGGAGGCCATGTAGAAGGTCCCTTCCGCGAAACCCGGAGGCTCGGAGCCGAAGTCTTCCTTGCGCAGGCGGACGTGGGTGTCGGTGCCGCGGCGTAGGTCGAACGCGTGGGCCTCGCGGAAATAGCGGAAAGGCAGCCATGGCCGACCCGAGGTCAGCATGCGCCAGTAGTCTCGCCAGCCGAAGGCGGGGGTTCGCATCCGGCCGTCATTGCATGCGGCCGGCCGGGCCGAGGCAAAGATTAAGTGAACACCTTGATGCCGGCCTCGCGCATCTCAAGCAGGCGCTTCTTCAGCGTCGAACGGTTGATGCCGAGGATCATCGCGGAACGCAGCTGGTTGCCGCGGGTCTCCTCCATCGCCCGTTTGATCATCTCCATCTCGATGGTCGTCAGGATGGACTTACCGTCGCCGAGGCGTCCCTGCTTGTAGATGGCGTCGTAGGCGGAACTGACGCCGAGGGAAGTCTCGACCGGGGCGCTGGCCGCGGCGGCGGGGCCGGCGACGGCGGTGGCGGCCGGAGCCAAGGCGGCCGGCTTACGAGGATTCAGGACGTCCTGCGGGAGGTCCTTCGGCAGGATCGTCTCGCCCTTGGCCAGGACGTTGGCCCGCTGCACGACGTTCTCGAGTTCGCGTACGTTGCCCGGCCAATCGTAGGCGAGCAGGGCGTCGAGGGCCTCGTCGGAAAGGCGCTTCGGCTTGAGCTTCTTGGCCGCGGCCTGGCGCTGCAGCATGTAGTCGACGAGCAGCGGCACGTCGCCCTTGCGGTGGCGCAGGGCGGGCAGGCGGATGCGGAAGACGTTCAGGCGGTAGTAGAGGTCTTCGCGGAACTGGCGGGTGGCGACCATGGCTTCGAGGTCCTTGTTGGTCGCGGCGACGAGACGCACGCTGACCTTGAGGGTCGTCGTGCCGCCGACGCGCTGGATCTCGCCTTCCTGGATGGCGCGCAGGACCTTGGTCTGCGTGGGCAGGGACATGTCGCCGATTTCGTCGAGGAAGATCGTGCCGCCGTCGCAGAGCTCGAACTTGCCAGGCTTCTGGTTGGTCGCGCCGGTGAAGGCGCCCTTCTCGTGGCCGAAGAGTTCGGACTCGATGAGGTTCTCGGGAATCGCGGCGCAGTTGACGGCGAGGAACGGCCCTTTGGCGCGCAGGGAGTGCTGGTGGATGCAGCGGGCGACGAGTTCCTTGCCCGTGCCGCTTTCGCCGGTGATGAGCACGGTCGCGTCGCTCGCGGCGACCTGGCCGATGGACTTCAGGACTTCCTGCATCGGTTCGGAACTGCCGACGATGCCTTCCTTGTAGTCGGCCGGGTTCACGAGCATGCGCGTCGAACGCGTCGCCGACGCGAGGTCACGACGGGCGGAAAGGGCCTTGTCGACGAGCGCGATCAGCTTGGCCTGATCGAACGGCTTCATCACGTAGTCGTAGGCGCCGAACTTCATCGCCTCGATCGCGGTCTGCGTCGTGCCGAACGCAGTCATCAGGATCACCATCGCCTGCGGCTGCGCGCCGCGGAGCATCTGCAAGGTCTCGATGCCGGTCATGCCACCCATGCGATTATCAAGGAGGATCACGTCAGGCTGGTCGCGCTTGGCGGCGACGACGCCGGTCTCGCCGCTGTCCGCTTCGATCACCGTGTGGCCGAGCCCCGCGAGCGCGCGACGCAGCGAGTAGCGGAGGTCCTTGTCGTCATCGATGACCAGGACTTTGGCGTTCGGGGCGGCGGGGTTGGCACTCATGATGAGTAAAAGTAGGCAGAATCCGTGCCAGTAGATGACGTCCCCTTAAAATGACCTAATACGGGCTTTCGGCAACCTATTGATGTCTAAATTTAAGCAAATCCGCCCTGATAGACCCCTTGCTAACGAATAATTGGGCGTAAATATCGATTTCATGTCTCGTTGGCTCAAACGTGGGGTGTGGGCGGCTTTCGCCTTCTTGGCGTTATTTTTCGTCGGCTCCAACGTCTGGCTCTGGTCCGCTGGCTGGGGACGGCTCGCCACGACGCCGGACGAGATTCCGGCCGGTGCGGTCATGGTCCTGCTCGGCACGGATGAGTTCGTACACGGAACGCAGGAGCACTCCGGCACCTTCCGCCCGCGCATCGCCGCCGCTGCGGAGCTCGCCCGCTCAGGCCAGGTGAAGTTCGTCGTGACTTCCGGTACGGCCGTCCATGCGCGCGTGATGGCCGTACGTCTGCGCTCGGCGGGCGTGACCTGTCCGATCGTCGAAGACCCTTACGGCTGGCGCACCTTGGATTCCGTGCAGCGGGCGAAGGCCTATTATCCTGGCGACCACATCGTGTTCGTGTCGCAAGGGTGGCATTGCGTCCGCGCGCTCTGGCAGGCCGACCGAGCCGGCCTCCGCTCGACGGCTTATCCGGCCGCGTTCGGCAAAGGCTGGCGTCCGGTGATGGGCTGCCTACGCGATTGCTTCGCCAAGCCGAAGGCGGTGCTCGATCTCTGCCTGGGCAATCCGCTCACCGCGCCGGTAACGGCGGACCAAGGCAACGTGCCGCACCGCTGAGTCAGGCGCGTTCGTGACGGCCGTCGGGTCGTCGCGTCAGCACGCCGCGGATCTCCATCATCGTCAGCGCCACCGCCGCCTCGGCGATGGCGCAGTCCGCGAGCGCGGCGAGGCTCTCGGCGTCCTGCGCGGCGCCGCCGGCGAAATGCGGCAGCCAACGGGCGAACTCCGGCGGGTCCGTCACCAACGCCAAAGCCGGCTGGTCGCGGCTTTCGCCCAGTTCCGTCAGGATGTCGTCCACCGACGACACGAGCGTCGCGCCGTCCCGGATGAGCGCATGGCAGCCGCGGCTCGCGGGGCTGTCCGCGCGGCCGGGCACCGCGCAGAGCGTCCGGCCGAGATCTCCCGCGAAGCGCGCCGTGATCATGCTCCCGCCGTCGACGTCGGTCTCGACCACGACCATCACGCGGACGAGGCCTGCGACGATACGGTTGCGCTGCGGGAACGTCTGCCGGTCCGCCGGGCGGCCGAGGGGGAATTCGGAGAGCACGCAACCGTCGGCCTTCATCCGCGCGCGGAGGCGGATCGCTTCCGGCGGGAACGTGAGGTCAAGTCCGTGGCCGACGACCGCCGCGGTGCGGCCCGCGGCGTCGAGCGCGCCTTCGTGCGCCGCCGTGTCAATGCCGCGGGCCAGGCCGCTGACGACCCACCAGCCTTGCTTGGCCAGGTCGCGCGCGAAGCTGCGAGCAAGGGAGGCGCCGTAGGTGGTACAATGCCGCGAGCCGATGATGCCGACCGCGCGCTCCGTCGGGAAGTTCGCGCCTTCCGCGTAGAGCACCAACGGCGGATCCCAGAGCCGCGCCAGCGGCGCGGGCCAGACGACGTCGTTTTCGCTCAGGAGCCTGAAGCCGAGGTCGCGGACACGCCCCATCTCCGCCGCCCAGTCGAATTCGCGCGCGGCGATCGCGGCCGCCACGGGACGGCTGATGCCCTCGACCTTGGCGAGATGCTCCGCCGGGGCGCCGAGCGCCACGGAGAGTTCGCCGCCGAAGGCCTCGCGCAATCGCCGGACCGTGACCGGGCCGACGCCCTTGAGGCCGTTGAGCAGGACGCGTTGCGCGAGCGGGTCGGTCGGGATCGGCTGCATCCCGCCAGCCAGTCGGCCCGGTTCAGTCGCGCAAGACCGGGGAAAGCCCAGCGAGGAGCTCGGTGGTCCTCACCGCTTCCTCCCCGTGGTTATCCCTCAGCCAGTCGGCGGCCCGCGCATGCCAGGTCGTCGCCAGCACCACCGCGTCGAAGGCCGATAGGCCGAGTTCGGAACGGCGAGCCAGCACCGAGGCGACGATGCCCGCGAGGAGATCGCCGGAGCCACCACGGGCGAGCACCGGTCCGCCGAAGGGGATGTGAAGCACGCGCAGTCCGTCGGTGACGCAGGTCAGCGTGCCCTTGAGCACGACGATGGTCTGCGTGCGGCGGGCGTAGTCGCGGGCCGCGGCCACGGACGCGACGCGACCGCTGAGACGTTTGAATTCGCCGGCGTGCGGCAGGAGCACGCGCACCTTCGTGCCAGGCGAGGCCTTGATCACCGCCGGACGGAGCGCATCCGCGTCGAGGACGAGGGCCGACTTGGCCGCGGCGGCGATCGCCCCGATGAGCTTCACCGCTTTCTCGCCCATACCCGACCCGAGCAGGACCACGTCCTTATCCGCGAGGAGTGGGCGGAGTTCTCGCAGGTTCGTCGGAGCGAGCGAGCCATCCTGTCCGGTGCGCAGCCCGCGCCACATCGCTTCGGGATAAGCGACGGCGGCTTTCGCGCGTACGGATTCCGGCAGGCAGGTCGTGACCAGCGCCGTGCCCGAACGGAGGGCCGCGGCGGTGTTCATGATGACCGCGCCCGGCATGCGCTCGGAACCGCCGATGATGAGCAAGCGGCCTTGGTGACGTTTGTCGCTGCGGGCGCGGCGCGGTTTGGTGAGCGGCGCCAGGGTGGCGGCGGTCACGCAGGCTTCTTCGGTCTCACCGAGGGGCAGGCCGATGTCGAGGACGCGGAGGCGGCCGACGAAGCAGGCGGCCTGCGGCGCGAGCAGCGGGCGTTTCAGGCAACCGATCGACACCGTCAGGTCGGCGCGGAACGCCGGGCCGCTCGCGTCATCGCCCAAGCCGCTCGGCAGATCGACCGCGATGCGCAGGCCTTGGAGCTTGTCCGTGTCGCGGAGGAACCGACGGAGGTCGGGGGAGAGCGGAGTCCGGAAACCTTGGCCGAGGATGCCGTCGAAGATCAGACAGAACTCGTGGGCGGCGAGCTGGCGGAGGTTGGCCGCGGCGACGAGGCCGATGCGCACGCCTTGCTTGCGGGCGGACCAGGCGCGCTGCGCTTGGGCGCGGGCCGGACCGCCTTCGGTGAAGACCGCGACGATCTCCGTCCCGACACGGGCGCAGTGCAGGGCGGCGAGGAAGGCGTCGGCGCCGTTGTTGCCTTTACCGGCCAGCACCAGGATACGCACCGGCTTACGGCCGAGGAGCGAGAGCGCGGCTTCACCGACGCCGCGGGCGGCGACATTCATCAGCTGCCAGGAAAGTTTCGTGTCACCCGCGAGGAACGCGGCTTCGGCCGCCGCGGCTTCGGCGCAGGACAGGACCGGCAGGCGGGCGTAGGCGCTCATGCGTCAGCGGACCAGCACCACGAAGGCTTGGGCGAGCGTGTCGGTGTGAGTGAGCGAGATCAGCAGACGGGAGGCGGCGCGCGCGGCGAGGAGAGCGCGGGCCTTGTCGTCGAGTTCGACGACCGGTTCGCCTTCCGGGCCGTTGAGGACGCCGATGCTCGTCAGGGAGAGTTCCGTGCCGAGGCCCGTGCCGAAGGCCTTGCTGGCGGCTTCCTTGGCGGCGAAGCGGGCGGCCAGCGAAGGATACGGGTCGGCTTTCGCCAGGCAGAGCTTCTGTTCCGCGGGCGTGAAGACCTTGTCGAGGAAGGCGGCGCCATGCTTCTGGTGCGCCGCGCGGATGCGGTCGACCTCCGTGAGGTCCACGCCGACGCCGAGCACGTTGCCGCCTTCGAGGTTCATGCCGGCTTGGCCAGGCGGGCCTTCATCTCCGCGACCGCGCCGCGGATGCCCGTGAAGAGGGCGTGCGCGACGATCGAGTGGCCGATGTTCAGTTCGTGCAGGTGCGGCAGCGTGAGGATGGCGCGGATGTTGTCGTAGTTGATCCCGTGGCCGGCGTTGACGATCAGTCCGTGGCGATGGGCGAGCTCGCAGCCGGCGCGGAGTCGTCCGAGTTCGGCCTCTGCGGCCGGAGATTTCCACGCGTTGGCGAAAGCCCCCGTGTGGAGTTCGATGACCGGGGCGCCGACGGCGACGGCGGCTTCGATCTGCGGGGCGTCGGGTCCGATGAACAACGAGACCTCGATGCCGGCGGCCTTCAGGGCGTGGGTCGTCTCCTTCACGCGGGCGAGCTGCCCGGCGACGTCGAGGCCGCCTTCGGTCGTGACCTCTTCGCGGGATTCCGGGACGAGGCAGACCGCCGCCGGCTTCAGTTTCAGGGCGAAGGCGGTCATCGCGGGCGTGCAGGCCATCTCGAGGTTGAGGCGGACGCCGGGGAGGGCGGCGATCGCATGGACGTCGGCGTCCTGGATGTGACGGCGATCCTCGCGCAGGTGCAGCGTGATGCCGTCGGCGCCGCCCGCGAGGGCTTCGCGCGTGAACGCGACCACGTCAGGCTCGGCGTGCGGGGACAGGTGGGCCCCGCGGTAACGCGCCTGGCGGAGCGTCGCGGCGTGGTCGATGTTGACGCCTAGGAGGAGGGGACGGGAGGACATCGGACTTAGGAGGTAAGCAATACCTGTCGGTGGGCCGGGGTCAAAGGGAACCGCAAAGGCCTCGGCTCAACCCGCGACCTTTTTGACGAGGCCGCGTTCGAGCGTGAGCCGGAGCGAGGGCGCCGTGGGCGATTTCTTCAGCTTGGCGAGGGACTCCGGGTCGCCGGCATGGACCAGCTGGCCGCCGGCGTTGCCGCCTTCGGGGCCGATCTCGATCACCCAGTCCGCTTCGGCGATCACGTCGGGGTGATGTTCGATCACCACGACCGTGTGGCCTTGGTCGACGAGCGCGTGGAGGAGTTCGATCAGACGACGGCAATCGGACTGGTGCAGGCCGATGGTCGGTTCTTCGAGGATGTAGAGGTTAGGGCGGATCTCGCCGCGCGAACGTTCGCGGAAGGTCGGCAGACCTTGGGCGAGTTCGCTGACGAGCTTCAGGCGCTGGGCTTCGCCGCCCGAGAGCGTCGGGCTGCTCTGGCCGAGCGTGAGGTAGCCCAGTCCCGTCTTCACCATCAGTCCGCAGAGGTCGCCCAGCTTCGCGTCGAACGAAAGGAACGCCGCGGCTTCCTCGAACGTCATCGCCAGGAGGTCCGCCGCGGACTTTCCGTTCCAGCGGATCGCCTTGGCGGCGGAACCATAACGCGTCCCCGCGCATTCTTCGCACGGCACGTAGGTGTCGGGCAGGAAACTCATCTCGAGCTTGATGCGGCCCGCTCCGGAGCACGCTTCGCAACGTCCGCCGGAAGTATTGAAGGAGAAGAAGCCAGCGCCGTGGCCGCGGATCGCCGCTTCCGGCAGGGAGGCCAGCCGTTCGCGGATGAGGTCCCAGGCGCCGACGTAGGTCGCCGGCGTCGAACGCGGCGTCTTGCCGATCGGTTCCTGGTCGACGACCACCAGTTGGCGGAAGCCCTTGAGTCCGGACAGGGTGCCGAAGGCCGGCTTGCCCTCGTGCGAGACCACGCCGAGCGCCTCCTTGCCCGTGAGTCCGTCTTTCTTCTTCGCGATGGCCGCCCGGATCGCGGGCGCGAGGAGGTCGGTCACGAGCGTGGATTTGCCGGCGCCGGAGACGCCGCAGACGACGGTCAGGCGGCCGACCGGAATCTGGACGTCGAAGCCCTTGAGGTTACGGAGCGAAGCATCCTTGAGGCGGACCCAGGCTGCCGGAGCGAGCTTGCCGGAGACCGGTCGACGCGAACCACGGAGAGGGTGAGGGATGGCTTCTTTCAAGAAGCGGCCCGTCACCGAGTCGGCGCGCTTCTCAAGCGCGGCCGCGGTGCCCTGGGCGACGATTTCGCCGCCGTGCACGCCGGCGCCCGGGCCCATGTCGACGACCAGGTCGGCCGCGCGCATGGTGTCTTCGTCGTGTTCGACGACCAGGACCGTATTGCCGCGGTCACGCAGTCCCTTGAGCGAATCGATGAGCCGGTCGTTGTCGCGCGGGTGCAGGCCGATGCTCGGTTCATCCAGGACGTACAGCGCGCCCGAGAGCGTCGATCCGAGCTGCGCCGCGAGGCGGATACGTTGGGCTTCACCGCCGGACAGCGTATCGGCGCCGCGATCGAGCGCGAGGTAGCCGAGGCCGACCGAATCGAGGAAGCGCAGGCGCGCCGCGATCTCCGGGAGCAGGGCGCCCACGATCGCTTTCTCGCGCGCCTCGAGCTTGAGGCCGGAAAGGAACGCGAGGGACTCGTCGGGTTGGAGACGGAGCAGGCCGGGCAGGGACAAGGAGCGTCCCTTCGGGCCGGCGAGCCTCACCGAGCGGCCGATCGGGCCGAGGCGTTCGCCGTGGCAGGTCGGGCAGACCGCTTCACCGACGCGGTCGGCGATGGCGTTCTCGTTGATGGACTCTTCTTCGTCGGAGGAGAACGTCGTGACCTCGAGGCCGTGGCCGCGGCAATCCGGACACCA
>JBDKIN010000063.1:0-3074 GCA_039797095.1 Verrucomicrobiota bacterium | reverse complement strand
TCCTGGCCGATGACGGCCGTCTGCAGGTCTTTCTCGAGCTCGAGGAGCTTCTTGGTCTCCTTCTTCTCGAGACGGTTGAGGGGCACGCCGGTCCAGTCGGCCACGATGTGGAGCATCTCCTCTTCGCCGACCACGATGCGCTTCTCGTCGCGCTTCTTGCGCCAGTCCTCGAGCATCTTCTCGCGCTTGGCGCGGAGCTTCTTCTCCGTGTCACGGAGGTTGGCGGCTTCCTCGAACTTCTGGTTGCGGGAGGCGTCCTCCTTCTGCTGCACGACCTTGTCGATCTCGGTCTGGACGACGTCGATGTCGGCCGGGATGTTCAGGGAGCGGATGCGGGCGCGGGCGCCGGCTTCGTCCATGACGTCGATCGCCTTGTCAGGCAGGTGGCGGGCGGTGATGTAACGGTGCGAGAGGCGGACGGCGGCCTCGATGGCGGCGTCGGTGTATTCGCACTTGTGGTGCTCTTCATACTTCGAGCGGATACCGCGCAGGATAAGCACGGCGTCTTCGGGCGTCGGGTCGTCGACCTTGACGGACTGGAAGCGGCGCTCGAGGGCGGCGTCCTTCTCGATGTGCTTACGGTATTCCGAGAGCGTGGTGGCGCCGACGCACTGGATCTCGCCGCGCGAGAGGGCTGGCTTGAGGATGTTGGAAGCGTCCATCGCGCCTTCGGCGGCGCCGGCGCCGACGATCGTGTGCATCTCATCGATGAACAGGATCACGTTCTTGGCGCGCTTGATCTCGTCCATGATGCCCTTGATGCGTTCTTCGAACTGGCCGCGGTATTTCGTGCCGGCGACCATCAGGGCGAGATCGAGGGTGATGACCTTGCGGTCGAGCAGGATCTCCGGGACGACGCCGGAGGCGATCTCCTGGGCGAGGCCTTCGACGATGGCGGTCTTGCCCACGCCGGCTTCGCCGATGAGGACAGGGTTGTTCTTCGTGCGGCGGCAGAGGATCTGCACCACGCGACGGATCTCTTCCTTACGGCCGATGACCGGGTCGAGTTCGCCGGCCTTGGCAAGCTCGGTGAGGTCGCGACCGAAGGTCTTCAGGAGCGAGAGACGTTCGCCGCGACCCGGGCGGGCACCCTCCTCGGAAGAGGAGCGACGGGCGGGAGGGGGAGCGTCATCCGCGGAATCTTCCGACGGAGGCGGCGTGTCACCGTCCTTCTTCTCGGACTCGTCGGCGGCGGAAGGATCGATGTCCGCGAGGATTTCCTTGCGGCAGCGTTCCAGGTCGACGTCGAGCTGCTGCAGGACGCGGGCGGCGACGCCCTCCCCTTCCTTCAGGAGACCGAGGAGGATGTGTTCGGTGCCGACATAAGCATGACCGAGGGCGCGGGCTTCGGTGACGGCGTGGGCCATGACTTTCTGCACGCGCGGCGTGAGCGGAATCGTGTCGGGCGCCTTGGCTTCTTCGGGGCCGGGGCCGACCTGCTTCTCGACGGCGCCACGGACGGTCTTGAGGTCGAGGCCCATGCGGCCGAGGACGTTGACCGCGACACCCTCGCCGAGCTTGATGAGCCCGAGCAGGATGTGCTCCGTGCCGACGTAGTTATGGTTGAACCGGCGGGCTTCCGCCCGGGCCAGTTCCACGACCTTGCGGGCGCGGGGAGTGAAATTGTTGTTTTTGTCCTTATCCATGGAAAGTGGGTCGGGGCGAAACGCCCGTAGGGGGTTGGTAGCAGTAACTATGCCCGAAGTGCGGGTAGGTTCAAGCGTTCCCCCGAAGTTGGTGATAACCTCGCCTTTTGCCTTTGCCAGCGATGGACCACGGCTGTTTGTTCATCCGCAAAACCATGGGTATCAGCATGCAAGCGGCGGGCGAGGCCCTCCGGGATCTCGTCAAGGGTCTCAAAGGGCGGAAAGTGGCCGTATTGGGCCATATGCGCCCCGATGGCGATTGCATCGGCTCCCAGACCGCCCTGTGCCGTATGCTCCTGGCCGAGGGCGTCGACGCGCTCTGCGTGAACCGAGACCGGATTCCCCCGAACCTCGTCCCGTATGCCGAAGGCGTTACGTTCGTCAAAGGGGCCGACTATGACGCGACCGACCGCTTGGCCGTGACCGTCGACTGTGCCGATGCGTCCCGCGTAGGGACGGAACTGCTCGCCAAGTTCCCCGCCGGCATCCTGGCCAACATCGACCATCACGCCTCGAACCCCGATTACGCGCAGACGAACATCGTCGTCCGCGAAGCCGCCGCGACCTGCCACATCCTCGCCGCCGGCGCCCTCGCCCAGGGCCTCGCCGTCGACACCATCACCGCCAAAGCCCTGCACCTCGGCATCCTGACCGACACCGGCCGCTTCTGCTACCGCAGCACCACCGCCGATGTCTTCGCGATCATCGCCGAACTCGTCCGCCGCGGCGCCGACCCGGCCGAAGCCAACTACCGCGTCTTCGAGCAGGAAAGCCGCGGCAAACTTGAGCTCACCAAGCGCTTCCTCAACACCATCCTTTTCCACGAAGACGGCAAGATCTGCTCCGGCGAGCTCACCCAGGCCGACTACGCCGCCACGGGAACTTGCAAGGAAGACAAGGAAGGGCTCGTCGAATTCCCGCGCTCCGTCGAAGGCGTCGAGATCGCCGTGCTCATGGAAGAAGGCGCCGACGGCATCCGCGGCAGCCTGCGCGGACGCGACCCGAAGCTCCGCCTCGACCTCTGCGCCGGCAAGCTCAACGGCGGCGGCCACATGCTCGCGGCCGGCTTCAACATGCAGGGCTGCCGCCTGCCGCAGGACCGCGCGAAGATCCTCGGGATCGTCATCGCGCACTACCGCGAATACTCGGCGAAATGAGCGAGCCTGTCGCCGAACCCGCGGGCGTGCTGCTCGTCGATAAGCCGCAGGGCATCACTTCCCACGACGTCGTGGACAGCGTGCGCCGGCTTTACCGCACGCGTCGCGTCGGCCATGCCGGCACGCTCGACCCGATGGCCACCGGCCTGCTCATCGTGCTCGTCGGCAAGGCGACCAAGGCCTCGGACCAGCTGATGGCCCAGGATAAGGAATACCTCGGCGAAGCGACGCTCGGGATCGTCACCGATACGCAGGACGCCGAAGGCGAGAC
>JBDKIN010000062.1:0-18565 GCA_039797095.1 Verrucomicrobiota bacterium | reverse complement strand
CCACTTCCAATTCAGCACGATCTCGGTGTCGGGATGGAAAGATTGCTTCACGGGGCAGGCTTCGGCGGCGCGGATGAGCCGGTCGCGGACTTCGAGCGGGACGCCGGGCGGCATGGTGATGTCGACCTCGAGCTTGGCGATGCGGCGGGGCGGCGTGGTCGTCATGTGTTTGGCGACGGAGGCGTGGGCGCCGCGGAGATCGAGTCCCGTGTTGCGCGCGTGGATGCCGAGGATCGTAAGGAAGCAGGTCGCCATGGCGGTGGCGGCGAGGTCGGTCGGCGAGAAGCCTTCGCCCTTGCCCTGGTTGTCGACCGGGGCGTCGGTCACGATCACGTGCCCCGAGGGTCCGTGCACCGCGCGGACGTGCAGGTCACCGAGGTATTCGCAGGAGATGTTGACGGCCATGCGCGGAGTTAAGCCGCCCGCCGGACGCCCCCAACAAAAAACCCCGGCGGGCCGGGGTCTGGGTGAAAGGACTGCGGGGACGATTATTCGTCGCCGTCCTTGCCGATGGCGTCGACCGGACAGCCTTCGAGGGCTTCCATGCACTTGTCGATGCCTTCCTGGTCGGTCGGCTGGGCGAAGACGTAGGAGTAACCGCCGTCATCCTGGCGCGTGAAGGACTTCGGGGCGGTCTCGCGGCAGAGATCGCAGTCGATGCACTGGGAATCCACGTAGAATTTGCCCGGGGCGCTCTCGGGACGCTTGTCGTTCTTGTCGGCCATATGACTCCCACTATTTGGAAGACCGCCCTCAGGTGTCAAGAATCCGCGTCAGTTGGCGGGCAGCATGACTACCAGGCGATGACGGAAAAGCCCGTCGCGACCGGCGAGGTAGGCGGCGGAGAGACGATCGGCCGTGGCGAAAGTCACTTCGATGACGGCGGCGGGGGGCAAGTTCGGGCGCAAGCCGGGGCCGGACTGACGGTCGAAGGCCAGCAGCGGGCGGACGACGACGGAAGCGACGGGGAGCTCGTGCTCCTGCTGGATGACCAGACGCAGGCGGGAGCGTGTCGCCGCGTCGACCCCATCCCAGCAGAATAGGTTCTCGATCGCCGCGGCGTCGCGCCGGGCGAACGCCTCGCGCAGTTCGTTCGCCAGCACGCCGGCCGAGTGCGTCTGCCACCAGGACCAGACGGCGACCAGGAGGAACCCGAGCGACAGGCCGAGGACCGCCGCGAAGGCGCGACGGAACCAAGGTGAACGGAGGAGAAGCGGGCGCACGCGGGAGAAGGACGTTGACCGAATAGCAGGGACGGAGATATGCACGCAAGAGCCATGGCGCACGAAAGCAAGCCCTCCGCGGATTCCGGCCGATATGCGGCCCGGGGAGTCTCCGCCTCCAAGAGCGAAGTGCACGCCGCGGTCGACCGCCTCGACCCCGGCCTCTACCCGCAGGCCTTCTGCAAGATCGTGGCCGACAACCTGACCGGCGACGCATCTAAGTGCGTCGTCACCCACTCGGACGGCTCCGGTACCAAGGCGCTGCTCGCCTACCTCTGGTGGAAGGAGACCGGCGACGCGTCCGTTTTCCGCGGCATCGCGCAGGACAGCATCGTCATGAACATCGACGACCTCCTGTGCGTCGGCGTGACCAAGGGCGTCATCCTCTCTTCGACCATCAACCGTAACGCCAAGGCCATCCCCGGCGCGATCCTCGCGGAGCTGATCAACGGTACCGAAGACGTGCTGGCCATGCTGCGCGCGCAGGGCTTCGGCATCACTTCCGGCGGGGGCGAGACCGCCGACGTCGGCGACCTCACGCCTACCTTGACCGTGGACTCCACCGCGACCGCGATCCTGTCGCGCGCCGAAGTCGTGGACGCCGCGCGCGTCGTGCCCGGCCTCGTGATCGTCGGCATCGCTTCGCACGGACAAGCCACCTACGAGACCGCCGAGAACAGCGGTATCGGGTCCAACGGCCTGACCAGCGCCCGCCACGAGCTTCTCTCTAAGTACTACGCCGAGAAGTATCCCGAGACCTACGACAAAGCCACCCCGGCGGACCTCGCCTATTGCGGCCCGCACCGGCTGACGGACGCCCTGCCCGGCTCGACCCTGACCGTCGGCCAGGCCCTGCTTTCCCCGACCCGCACCTACGCCCCGTATGCCCTCCGCCTGCTCCAGGCCTTGGGTAATCAGCGGGTCAAAGGCCTGGTCCACTGCTCCGGCGGGGGCCAGACCAAGTGCCGACGATTCGGCACCAAGGTCCATTTCATCAAGGACAACCTGTTCCCGACCCCCCCGATTTTCGCGGAAATCGCCCGGGTCAGTGGCACGGATTCTAAGGAAATGCACCAGGTTTACAATATGGGGCACCGCTTGGAGGTCTTCCTGGAGCCCACGGACGCCGAGGCCGCCCTGCGGATCGCCGCCGAGCTCGGCTTAGGCGCCCGCATCATCGGACGGACCGAAGCTTCGACCCGGCCGGATGGGGCCAACCACGTGACCATCATCAAGGACGGGCAGACCCTGGCCTACGCCTGAGGTCCCCCGGAGGGGAAATAAGTCTCGGGTGGTCGGGCAGACAGGACTTGAACCTGCAACACCCTGCTCCCAAAGCAGGGACTCTACCAATTGAGATACTGCCCGGTACCCGAGAAAACAGTCTGATTTTGTGTTGCCGTCCCTGTCAAACCGCTAATCTCAACCTGTTCTAACCCGCAAAACACCTCCACACATGGAAAACGACAGCATCTCCTCCTCCTCTTCCGAATCCAAGCTCCCGCTCATCGTGGGTATCCTCGGCTTCGCCCTCGGCGCCGCCGGCCTCGTGCTCGGCATCAAGGCCAAGGGTGCCGCCCAGCTCGCCAGCGATGAAGCCGCTCTCGCCAAGACTCAGGTCTCCGAGCTCAGCGCTCAGCTCGCCAGCAAGGCCAGCGCCGACGCCGTCGCCGCGCTCCAGGCCGACCTCGCCGCCACCAAGGAACAGACCGCGAAGAACGAAGCCGAATTCGCCGCCGCCATCGTCGCCCTCCAGAAGGTCGCCTCTGCTCCGAAGGCTTCCGGTTCCGGCAAGTCCGCTTCCCCGGCCGGCCCCGGCGAGTACGTCGTCGCGAAGGGCGACAATCTCGGCAGCATCGCCAAGAAGAACGGCATCTCTCTCAAGGCCATCCAGGACCTGAATCCGGGCGTCAACCCGAACCGCCTGCAGATCGGTCAGAAGCTGAAGGTCAAGTAAGCCAAGCATGTCGGCGCCCTCTCGCTGGTCCGTCCGGCACGAAGAGCTCCACGCCGACTGCAGGGTTTTCCGGGTTTTCAAAGAACACTGTCATCACCCTCTCGATCATCGGGAGGGTGATTTCTTTGTGCTCCGTTCCCGCGACTGGGTGCTCGCGCTCCCGGTCACCGACGACGGCCGCCTCGTGATGGTGCGGCAATACCGGTTCGGCACGCGCGACCTCTCCACCGAAGCGCCCGGCGGCATCATGGAAGCCGGCGAGGATCCGCGCGTGACCGCCGCCCGCGAGACCGAGGAGGAGACGGGCTTCACCGGCGGCCGCGCCCGCCTGCTCGGAACGTGCGCGCCCAACCCCGCCATCCAGGCCAACCGCTGCCACTTCGTATTGCTCGAAGGCGTGCGCCCCACGGGCCGCCGCGCGCCCGACGAACACGAGGAAATCCAAGTCCTCGCCCTCCCGCCCAAGGCCGCCCTCGCCGAGGCGCTCGCCAATCCGGCGCAGCATTCGCTCGCCCTCCTCGCGCTGTATCGTCTTCGTGACGAGCGCCCCGACCTCTTCTCATGACCACTCCCACCCGCATCAAGCACAAGGGCCGCGCAGCCGATCCCGTCCTCGTCGTCGGCTCCGTCGCCTACGACAGCATCATCACCCCGCACGACAAGGGCGACCGCATCCTCGGCGGCAGCGCGGCCTACGCGTGCCTCGCGGCGAGCTACTTCGCGCCGCCCCGTATCGTCGGCGTCGTCGGCCATGACTTCCGCGACCGCGACCGCAACAAACTCGCCAAGCGCGGCATCGACCTCGACGGCCTGCTGACCGACTCCTCCGGTCGCACCTTCTCCTGGCGCGGACGCTATCACGAGAACTACAACCGCCGCGACACCGAGGACCTGCAGCTCAACGTCTTCGAGCACTTCAAGCCGCGCCTGCCCGAGGCGCACCTCTCGACGCCGTTCGTGATGCTGGGCAACATCCGCCCCGACCTGCAGCTCGACGTGCTCAACCAGCTCGCGAACCCGCGCTTCGTGCTGGCCGACACCATCGACATCTGGATCGAGACGCAGCGGGACAAACTCGGCGAAGTCATGCGCCGCGCCGACCTCCTGGTCGTCAACGACACCGAGTCCGCCAAGCTGACCGGCGAAAGCAACGTGATCGTCGCCGGCCGCGAACTGCGCAGACACGGCTGCAAGACCGTCATCATCAAGAAAGGCGAGCACGGCGCCGTCCTCTTCCATGAAGAAGGCCTGTTCGCCCTGCCCGCCTACCCGGTGACCGAACTCCGCGACCCCACCGGCGCCGGCGACAGCTTCGCGGGCGCGCTCCTCGGCTACCTCGCCGCGACGGGCGCCACCGATTTCGCCACGCTGAAGCAGGCCATGGTCTACGGCACCGCCGTCGCCAGCCTGACCGTCGAAGCCTTCTCGACCGACCGCCTGGCCAAGGCCGGCTGCCGCGAGATCCGCGCGCGGCGCAAGGAACTGCTGAAGCTGATCAAGGCCTAGCCCCGGGGGCGGCCGAGCATCCGCCACAGCACGAAGAGCAGGACTCCCGAGAAGACCAGGTCGCCCAACACGAGCGGCCAGAGCTTCGGGAGTTCCTGCGCGAACAGGCCGTAGCCGAGCGCGGCGGCCTGCAGCACGACGAGGATGGCCAGGGCCGGGACGAAGCGGCGGAGCTTGGCCAGCGGATCGGGAGCGCTCATGCGAAATAGCGGCGATGGGCTTCGGCCAGGCCGAGCAAGGTGAGGTGCGGCTCGTGCGAGACGCGGTCGCGCCACGACGCCGGGAGGTAGACGGCGGCGCCGCCGGTGACGATGACCTTGGGCATCGGCGAACCTTGGCGGACGAGCTCGGCGCAGACGCCGTCGAGCAGCGCGCCGATCATGCCGGCGAAGCCGAGGGCGCAACCCGCGCGCATGGCGTCGACGGTCGACTTGCCGATGGCGGGCCCGCCGAGTAGCGAGGCGGGATCAAGCGCAGGCAGCAACGCGGTGCGCTCATGCAGGTAACGCGTCATCACCCCGAGCCCCGGGGCGATGATGCCGCCGGCGTATCCGCGTGCGGTGAGGATATCGACCGTGGTGGCCGTGCCCATGCCGACGATGACGGCCGGCGCCCCGGCGACGAACTGGGCACCGACGCAGTCCGCGATACGGTCCTGGCCGACTTCCGCCGGCGTCGGATAATCGAAACCCAGTCCCTTCACGGTGTCGTGCCTGAGATGGTAGTAAGGGCGGCCGCAGCTCAGCAACGTAGGCTGGAGGACGGCGGTCGCGGCCGGCACGACGCTGGCGAAGGCGACCCCTGCGGAGGGATGCGCCGCAAGCAGGGCCGTCAGCGCGACGGTGTCGAGCGAGGCCGTCGGGACTTCGCCGTGGGCGAGCACCTGACGACCGTCGACGACGCCCCAGTGCGCGTGCGTGTTGCCGACATCGAGACAGAAGAGAGCCACAGGGAGAAAGTGTCGGGCGGGCGGGCCGGCGCAAGCATCAGGGTTTGCGCAAGGTGACCTCGCCGGAAGAGACGATCGTCCGGCGGCCCCCGCCGGTGCGCAGGATGAGCGACCCCTCGTCGTCGATGCCGTCGACGACGCCCGCGACGGGGTCGCCCCGGAGGCCGACGCGGACGGACTTGCCGGCGAGGACGTCGTGGTGGGTCCAAAGTTTGCGGAAAGAACGGGACCAGTTGCCTTCTTCGAACTGCTCCCAGGCGCGGAAGAGCGCGGCGATGACCCCGGCGGCCTCGCGGTTGAGGTCGAGCGGGGCGCCGAGCGCGGCCTCGAGGGAACCGGCCGTCGCGCGCAGTTCGGCGGGGAAATCCTTCGGGGCGCCGGTCAGATTGAGGCCGACGCCAAAGACGAGCTCGCGGACCGAATCGGCGTCGAGACGCGCTTCGGTGAGCATGCCTGCGACCTTGCGTCCGTCGGGCGACTGCAGGTCATTAGGCCACTTGAGTCCGAGCTTCAGCCCCAGCGTCTTCTCGACGTGCGCGCAGAGGGCGAGGCCCATCCAGAGCGTGAACGGCTTGAGCCTTTCAGGCGGAATGAAGGGACGGAAGGCGAGCGAGAGGTAGAGGTTGCCGGAGGGCGCGCTGTGCCACTTGCGGCCGAGCCGTCCGCGTCCGGCCTTCTGCGTGCGGGCGAAGACCGCGAACGGCGCTTCCTGGCCGACGGCGAGACGACGCTCCGCTTCGGAGTTGGTGCTGTCGACCTCGGCGAGGAACTCGACTTTCGGCGAGACCTTCAGCAGGCGGAGATGCGCGTCGAGCAAGGCCGGATCGAGATGGCGCGGCACGGAGCGCAACGCGTAGCCCTTGCGCGTCGAGGCGCTGAAGACGTAACCCGAGGCACGCAAGCGCTCGAGCCGGCTCCAGATCGCCACCCGGGAGACGCCGAGCTCCTTCGCGAGACGGTCGCCGCTGACCGGTTCGCCGTCCGCTTCGAGGAAGGCCAGGAGGATGCTGCTGTCGAGGTCGGCCATGACTTCAGAGCCAGTCGAGGCCGAGATCGCACCACGGCGCCGCGTGGGTGAGCGCGCCGCTCGAGACGAAGTCGGGCGCGAGCGCGCCGATCTGCGGCAAGGAGTCCAGGCTCACGCCGCCGCTGACCTCGGACCAGGCACGGCCGCGGAGGAGCGGGATCGCGGTACGGAGGTCGTTGGGCGAGAAGTTATCGAGCAGCACCACGTCGGCGCCGGCGGCGAGCGCGGGTTCGAGCTGATCGAGACGGTCGACCTCGACCTCGACGAGGAGGTCGGGGCGCTCCGCCTGGGCGCGGCGGACGAGCGAAGTGAGGCGTTCGCCGGCGGTGGCGCCGCCGGCCGCGAGATGGTTATCCTTCACCATGATGCGGTCGAAGAGGCCGAGCCGGTGGTTGAAGCCGCCACCCTGACCGACCGCATACTTTTCCAGCATCCGGAAGCCCGGGGTCGTCTTGCGCGTATCGAGGAGCTTCGTCGGCGAAGCACCCAACGCGAGCACGTGGGCGTGCGTGTGCGTGGCCACGCCGCAGAGCCGCTGGAGGAAGTTCAGGAGGATCCGTTCGGCGGAGAGCAGTTCGGCCGCCGGCCCTGCGACTTCGGCGACCGCCGTGCCGGCCGGCACGTGCTGACCGTCGGCGACCAGCAGCGTCGCGCGGCATCGCCCGCCGTAGGCGGCGAAGACGACTTCGAGCAGGCCGAGCCCCGCGAGGACCATCGGACGACGGGCCACCACGCGGGCGCGGGCGCGTTCGGCGCCGACGAGGAGCGCGGCGGAAGGATCGCCGGGCCGGGCCGGACGCCGCGCGAGGCCGAGGCCGGCAAGGTCTTCGTCGCGGGCGAGCTCGGCGAAGCGGAGCAACCAGGCGCGATCCAGCTCGTCCCAGCGGAGACGGCGGATGAGTCGGGAAGTCTGGCCGGGATCGCGCGGCATGGCTTCACCTTACGCCCCCCGCCCTCGCGGGCAAGGGGGTTAAGGGAAGAACTTCTTGAACTTCGAGCGCCAGGATTCGGAGACCGGCGCGGCCTCGTCGCCGCAGGCGGCGGCGTAGGCCTTGAGGGCTTCCTTTTCCTTGTCGGTCATCTTCTTCGGCACGTCGATGTCGACGCGCACGAGGAGGTCGCCGGCGGTCGAACCGCGGAGCGGGGGCATGCCTTCGCCGCGGAGGCGGAAGATCGTGCCGCCCTGGGTGCCGGCGGGGATGTTGAGGTTCGTCTTCCCCTTGAGCTTCGGGACGACGATCTTGCCGCCGAGGGCGGCCACCGAGAACTTCACCGGCACGCTGCAGGCGAGGTCGTCGCCGTCGCGCTCGAAAAGTTCGTGCTCCTGCACGGTGATGTAGACGTAGAGGTCGCCGGCCTGGGCGCCGCGGCGGCCCGCGGAACCGTTGCCGCTCGAGCGGAGCTTCGTGCCCGTGTCGACGCCCGGCGGGATGCGCACGTTGACGCTGGATTCGGCGACCGTCCGGCCTTCGCCGGAGCAGGCCTTGCAAGGCTTGTCGATGCGCTCGCCTTCGCCGGCGCAGCTCGGGCAGGTCTGCTTCATCGAGAAGAAGCCCTGGGAGCGGACCACCTGGCCATGGCCGTGACAGGTCGGGCAGCGGGTCTTCTTCGCGCCGGCCTCGGCGCCGGAGCCGGCGCACTTCGCGCAGGCGACGTGCTTACGATAAGGGATCTTCCGTTCGACGCCTTCGGCGGCTTCCTCGAGCGTGACCTTCAGGTCGACGCGGAGGTCTTCGCCGGCGTTGTCGTGGCCGCCACCGCCGCCGCCGAACATGTCACCGAAACCGCCGCCACCGCCGCCGAACATCTGTTCGAAGATGTCGCGCGGATCGGCGCCGCGGAAGCCGCCGCCGGCCGGGCCACGGGCGCCGCCGCCCTGATTCGGGTCGAAGGCCGCTTCGCCGTGCTGGTCGTAAAGCTTACGCTTGGCCTCGTCGCCAAGGATCTCGTAGGCCCGGGAGACCTTCTTGAATTTCTCCTCGGCCTCCTTGTTGCCCGGGTTGCGGTCCGGATGGAATTCCATGGCCTTCTTGCGGTAGGCCTTCTTGAGCTCGTCGGCGGAAGCGGACTTCGCGACCCCGAGCAGCGTGTAATATTCGTCGGCCATCGCGGGAGCTTACTGGGCGGGGCCGGCGGAGACGAAGACGGCGGCCGGGCGGAGCACGCGATCATGCAGAAGCCAGCCGGCGCGGGCGACGCGCAGCACCGTGCCTTCGGCGACGGTGGCGGAGGCTTCGGAGCCGACGGCCTCATGGCGGGCCGGATCGAAAGGCTGGCCGGTCGGATTGACCTCGACGAGGCCCTGGCCGGCGAGGATGCCGCGGAGCTGGCCGACCGCCATGCGGAAGCCTTCGGCGACGGCGCGGCCGTCGGCCTGGGTCGAAGCGGACTCGAGTCCGAGCGCGAGCGAATCGAGCGCGGGCAGCAGGTCTTCGAGCAGGCCGGCGGTCGCGTACTTGCGCAGTTCCTCGCGCTCGCGCTGGTGGCGGCGCTGCTGGTTCTGCTGGTCGGCGTTGCTGCGGAGGACCGTGTCCTTCAGCCGCGCGATCTCGCCCTCGAGTTCGGCGAGGCGGACGGCGGGATCGGCAGGGTTCGGGGCGGCTTCGGGGGCGGAATCGGACATAAGATTATTTTTCTTCGCCGAAGGGGCGGCGGAGTTTCTCGCGGGCGAGTTCGAACATCAGTTCGGGCTGGCGGCGGAGGGCGGTCTGCAGCGCCTGCTGGCCCATCGGGCCGGAGACCTTGGCATCGAAGTTCTGGTCGGTGACGTCGCGGGCCTCGAAGTCGTAGGCGAAGTCCTGGTCGACGACCACGCGGCGGGCGGCGGAGCCGTCGCCCGAGATGACGGTGAGGCGGCCCACGCGGACGCGGAGGTGCTTGATGAGGAAAGGCTGCGCGGGCTTGGCGGGCTCCGTGGCAGGCGGCGGGGAGGTCGCCGGCCCCTTGAGCCCATTGCCGATGTCCTTGGCGTTGTTGTCGGAGAGGAAGTCAGCCTTGCCGACGATCGTCACGCGGTCGATGTCGAGCACGGCTTCGTTGACCACCTGACCGCCGCCTTCGACGAACGTCAGCGGGTCGACGTCGAGGACGAGCCGCTTCACCCGGAGGAACTCGCGTTCCTGCCAGCGGGAGGGATTCGTGATGACGAGGCCGGCGTAATCCACGCGGCCGACGAATAGATTGGTCTGGTTGTCCTCGACCGTGAGGTGGGCGCCGGACTGGCCGGAAAGGGAGGCGTCAAGGAGCCGGGGTGAGTATCGGCCGAGGGCCCAGACGCCCAGCGCGCCGACCAGGATCAGGAACAGCGCGATGCCGGAAAGCACCGTGAGAAGCTTGCGCAGGGCGGAACCGGGGCGGGACTGGAAGCGGAACAGCGACATCGACGAACAGGGAAATGGAGCAGTAGGCATGCCACGAAGCAGGGTCAATGTCGGACGGAAAACGTGGACTTAACCGCGCTTTTCGGGGTATTCGGCCAAACAAAAGACCCGCCGAGGTCAGTCGGCGGGTCCTTCTGTCACGGTCGGTGTGACGCGCGGTCCTTACTGGGCCAAGACGACGAAGGCGAGGTCGTCGCCGGCGCGGACTTCAGGTACCGAAGCCTGGTTCGGGCTGATCGCCACGATCGTGGAGGCGTCGTCACCCTTGATCACTTCGACGAGGAAATTCTTGCCGGCCTTGGTGAGCTGGAGGCGGGTACCCGCATCGCGCTTCTCGAGGGCGCCGAGCTCAAGGAGGGAGAGGTCGGCGCGGACGGCGCGGACGGAAGTGCGGGTGGAATCAGCGACGGCCGGGGCGTCCTTCTCCCAGGAGAAGCGGACCTCGCCGGAAGACGAAGCGCCGCCGGCGGACTTGGCGGACTTGGTGGATTTGCAGCCGACGAAAAGGGCGGCTAGGGCGAGGAGGAGCAGAGAGCGCTGCATAGGAGTCGGGGGTGAGAAAAAGGGTCTTTTCCGCCCAGTTCTTAGTCAACCCCTTAATGCTTGCGGAGGGGCGGGCGGTGGGCTTCCTCCAAGCTCTCATGAGTCAGGAAGCCGCCAAATTGATGCTCGGACTGCCCAAAGGCAGCCTCGAGGAGGCCACCCTCCAGCTGTTCGCCCGGGCCGGGTTCCCCGTGGCCAAGAGCAGCCGCTCCTACCGCCCCTCTTTCGACGACCCCGCCCTCGACGGACGCTTCATCCGCGCCCAGGAAGTGGCCCGTTACGTCGAGCATGGCTTCTTCGACTGCGGCCTGACCGGTCAGGACTGGGTCCAGGAGAACAACGCCGACGTCGTCCAGGTCTGCGAGCTGATCTACAGCCGCGCCTCCGCCCAGAAGTCCCGCTGGGTCCTCTGCGTGCCCGAAGCCTCGCCCGTGAAGACCGCCAAGGACCTCGCCGGCAAGCGCGTCGCCACCGAGCTCGTCGAGACCACCCGCCGCTGGTTCAAGTCCCAGGGCGTCGAGTGTGAGGTCGAATTCTCGTGGGGCGCCACCGAAGTGAAGGTCCCAGAACTCGCCGACGCCATCGTCGACATCACCGAGACCGGCTCCTCCATCAAGGCCAACAAGCTGCGCATCGTCGCCCAGCTGATGGAGACCACCACCGTCCTCGTCGCGAACAAGGCCGCCTGGGCCAATCCCGCCAAGCGCGCCAAGATCGAACAGATCGTGCTCATGCTGCAGGGCGCCCTCGCCGCGCAGCACATGGTCGGCCTCAAGTTCAACCTCCCGAAAGCCAAGCTCGACCAAGTCGCCGCCGCCCTGCCCGCCCTGCGCAATCCGACCGTCTCGCCGCTGAGCAATCCCGAGTGGATCGCCGTCGAGACCATCATCGACGCCCGTCAGGCGCGCGAGTTCATCCCGACCCTCAAGGCCGCCGGCGCCGAGGGCATCGTGGAATACCCGATCAACAAGCTCGTCTACTGACGACCCTCGCCATGGCTGATTCCGTCCGCGTCGGTCTCATCCAGCTCACCGCCGAGGACAGCCCGGCGGCGAACGTCCGCAAGACCCTGCCCCGCATCGAAGAAGCGGCGGCCAAGGGCGCGAAGATCATCGGCCTGCAGGAGATGTTCACGACGAAGTACTTCTGCATCACCCAGGACCCGAAGCATTTCGACCTCGCGGAGCCCATCGAGACCGGCCCGTCCGTGACCGAGCTCGCCAAAGCCGCCAAGCGCCTCGGCGTCGTCATCGTCGCCCCGCTCTTCGAAGCGCGCGGCAGCGAAGTCTACCATAACACCGCGGCCGTCATCGACGCCGACGGCACCGTGCTCGGCAAGTACCGCAAGATGCACATCCCGCAGGATCCGGGTTTCGAAGAGAAGTTCTACTTCACCCCCGGCGACCTCGGCTTCCGCACCTGGAAGACCGCGCACGGCGACATCGGCGTGCTCATCTGCTGGGACCAGTGGTACCCGGAAGCCGCCCGCCTCACCGCGCTCGGCGGCGCGCAGATCCTCTTCTACCCGACCGCCATCGGCTGGCTGCCCGAAGAGAAGGCCGCCCTCGGCCGCGCCCAGCATAACGCCTGGGAGACCGTCCAGCGCGGCCACGGCGTGGCCAACGGCTGCTACGTCGCCGCGACCAACCGCGTCGGCACCGAAGGCCGCACCCAGTTCTGGGGCCAGAGCTTCGTCTCCGATCCGTACGGAGAGATCGTCGCCCGCGCGTCCGTCGAACAGGAGGAAGTGCTCCTCGCCGATTGCGACCTCGTGAAGCAGCGCGAATTCCGCCGCATCTGGCCGTTCTTCCGCGACCGCCGCATCGACGCCTACGGCGACCTGACGCGCCGTCTGCGCGACTGACCTTCCGCATGTCCTCGCCTCGCTCCCTCGGTTTCCGCATGCCTGCGGAATGGGAACCCCAGTCCGCCACGTGGCTCTCGTGGCCGTCGAACACCGCGCTCTGGCCCGGGCACTACGACCTCATCCCCGCGAAGTTCGCGGAGTTCGCCGCCGCGATCAGCCGCTTCCAGCCGGTGAAGATCAACGCCGCCGGCAAGCTGCGCGCCGAAGCCGAGCGTGAGCTCAAGGCCGCCAAGGCCGACCTCTCCGTCATCGAACTGACCGACATCGCCACCGACGACGTCTGGTGCCGCGACCACGGCCCGATCTTCGTGAAGAACGACCGGACGAAGGAGCTCGCGCTCACCGACTGGGAATTCCACGGCTGGGGCGGCAAGTTCGAGGCCTCGCTCGACAACCAGGTCCCCGGCAAGGTCGCCGCGAAGCTCGGCGTGAAGAAGTTCAGCTACCCGTTCGAGCTCGAAGGCGGCGGCATCGAAGTCTCCGGCGACGGCCTGCTCCTGACCACCGAGGCCGTGCAGAACAATCCGAACCGCGCCGAGGGCCGCGACGACGCCGCGTTCCACGCCGCGATCCGCGACGGACTCGCGATCGACGAACTCCTCTGGATCGGCGAAGGCCTGGCCAACGACGACACCGACGGACACATCGACAACCTCGCCCGCTTCATCGCGCCCCGCACGATCCTCGCCGTCAGCGAGACCGACAAGGCCTCGCCCAACTACGCCCCGATGCAGGAGAACCTGCGCCGCCTGCGCGAGATGCGTCCGCGCGGCCAGCGCCTCGACATCCTCGAGCTCCCGCTGCCCAAGCCTATCCGCCTCGCCGGACGCGACCTGCCGCCGAGCCACGCGAACTTCCTCATCGTGAACGACGGCGTCCTCGTGCCGCTCTACGGCCAGGACTCGGACAAGGTCGCCATGGGCATCATCGGCGACTGCTTCCCGGGTCGGAAGATCGTCGGCATCGATTGCCGCGTGCTGCTCATCGAAGGCGGCGCGCTGCATTGTCTTAGTCAGCAGCAGCCGGTTTGAGGAGGCCGAGGCAGGCGGCCGATGGTAGGGGCGTGGCTTCGCCGCGCCCTCACCTTGAGGAGCGCACGATGAATCGTGCCCCTACCCCTGTCCGGCCTACGGCGAACAGGTCATCTGCCTGGCTTACTTCTTCGCCGCCTTCGGCTTGGCCTTGGCGCGGTTCAGCTTTCGCACCGACGGACGCGCGGCGCGGGGGCTGACAGGGGCTTTGGCGCGGTGACGGGTGTGGCTGGATTTGAGGGACATAGCTAAAGGATACGCCGCCCGCGCCCCTTAAGCGACCCCCATCGCTCAGCGCTTAGGCTTTATTTTCGAGGCGCAGCCGCAATCTCCAGCGCAGCCACCTGCTTTGCGGCGACGCGCGGCGGCCATCCAACGACGGGCCAACCAGCCGACGGCCACGCCGATGACGGCGCCCACGATGACGGCTTCGAGGTTCATGTGAGGCGGATGACGACCTGATAGACGGCCATCGAGACGATCCACGCGAGGGCGGTCATGTAGACGAACGAACCCGCGGCCCACTTCCAGCCGCCGGTCTCCTGCGCCAGCGTGGCGATCGTCGGACCGCACTGCGAACAGAGCGCGAAGAAGACCATCAGCGCGAGGACCGCGGCCAGCGAGAAGATCGGGCTGCCGGTGCGCGGGCCTTCCGTCCACTTGGCGTCCTGCATGGCCTTACGCAGGTCCTGGCTATCAGCTTCGGCGCCTTCGCCGACGGAATAGGTGACTCCGAGCGTGGAGACGATGACCTCGCGGGCCGGGAAACTGGCCAGGACGCCGACGGTGATCTTCCAATCGAAGCCGAGGGGGTCGAAGGCCGGCTGAATCGCTTTGCCGAAACGTCCCATGTAGGACTGCTCCACGTAGGCCGCCTGCACGCGGGCCTTCACCTTCTCGGCCGACTCCGTCGGATGCTCCGCCCGGATGCGTTCCGCCACCGCGGCGTCGCGCGGGAAATAGGAAAGCGCCCAGACGATGATGGTGATGGCGAAGATCACCGTGCCGGCCTTGGAGACGAATTCGGCGGCGTTCTGCCACATGCGCCAGACGACGTCGCGCGGCTTGGGCATCTGATAGCGCGGGAGCTCGAGGACGAACGGCTGCGGCTTCACCTTGAGGACGAGCCGGGTGAGGACGAAGGCCGTCGGCACGGCGAACACGAGGCCGACGCAGTGCATGCCGACCATCACGAGGGATTCCCAGCCGGGGCCGTAAAGCGGGCCGATGAAGGCCGCGCACATGAGCGCGTAGATCGGGAAGCGCGCCGAGCAGCTCATGAACGGCACCACGAACGCGGTAGCCAGGCGGGCCTTGGGGTCTTCGATCGTGCGCGTCGAGAGGAGGCTCGGGATCGCGCAGGCGAACCCGGAGAGCATCGGCACGAAGCTCTTGCCGTTGAGCCCGCACCAGCTGAACAGCCGGTCCATGATGAACGCGGCGCGGGCCATGTAGCCGCTGTCCTCAAGGATGCCGATGAACAGGAAGAGGATGAGGATCTGCGGCAGGAAGACGAGGAATGCGCCGACGCCGCCGAGGATGCCGTCGGCGACGAGGCTCTGCAGCATCGGGTATGGCTCGAGCGGCGGCGCGACGACCCCTTTGGTCCAGTCGACGCCCAGCTGGATCCAGTCCATCGGGAACTTCGCGAGCCAGAAGACCGAGGCGAAGAAGCCGAGCATGATGCCCAGGAAGAGCACCGGCCCGAGCACCCGGTGCAGGAGCAGGCGGTCGACCGCGGCGGTGCGGCCGGCCTTGCCGAGGCCCTCGGCCACGACGCCGTCCAGCGCGACGCGGAGCTGGGCGTAATGGACGAGCGGTTCGGCGGCCATCGGGTTATAACCCGAATTACGGACGCGCTCGCGCGCGCCGCGGAGCGGCTTCTCGCGACGCTCAAGGGTCCAACCAAGACGCTCGGCGGTGGAAGCGTTGGTGTCGAAGAGCAGACGCTGCGCGTCGGCCGCGGAGATCGCCTTGCCCGTGTCGGTGGAAGCGGCCTGCGCGACGTCGGCGAGCGCGCCGGCGATGTCGGCCGGCCAGACGACGCGCTGCATCGGGGTGCGGCGCGCCAACGCTTCGGCAAGACCGCGGCGGACTTCAGGGATGCCTTCGCCCTTCCAGGCGGAGGTCAGGATGACCGGCACGCCGCCGAGCCGACGGGACAGCAGTTCGGTGTCGATGCGCAGGCCTTGTTCCTTGGCGACGTCGGCCTGATTGAGCACGAGCACCAGCGGCAGGCCGAGTTCCGCGACCTGCGAAGCCAGGAAGAGGTTGCGCAGCAGGTTGGTCGCATCGACGACCATGACGACGGCGTCCGGACGGCGATCGCCGGCGATATTCCCGGAAAGCGCGTCGATGACGACCTGCTCGTCCGGCGAGGCGGCCGCGAGGGAGTAGAGTCCGGGCAGATCGACGAGCTCGACTTTCTGGCCGTCGCCGAGGTCGCAGGTGCCGGACTTGCGCGAAACCGTGACGCCGGGGTAATTGCCGACGCGCTGCCGCAGGCCCGTCAGGGCGTTGAAGAGGGTCGACTTGCCGGTGTTGGGATTACCGACGAGCGCGACCAGCAGGCCTGCATCAGGAGAGCTCACGGCTGGCGCGGACGCTGGATGGGACAATCGGCGGAGACGTCGACGATCAGGTTCTCGGCCTCGGCGAGGCGCAGGCTGACGACCTGGCCGCAGAACTCGATGGCCAGCGGGTCACCCAACGGGGCCTTCCGGATGAGCTTCAAGACCATCCCCGGGAGCAGACCCAGGGCCATCAGACGCTGATCCACCCCACGCTCGGGATTGAGCGAGGCCAGCTTCCCGAATTGACCGGGCAGAAGTTGGGATAGCGGGGTCACGCTAATTGAGATTGAGTCTCAAAAGTAGGCCTCTGACCCCCTTTGTCAACGCGGACCCTCACTCTGAGGGGAATGTATTCCCGACTCCCCCTCCCCCCGTAACCTCCTTATAACCCCTCGGATGCATGAGCTGACCCCAGACGCTGAATCGCCAGCCCGGCATACCGAGCGGGATCACGGGGGCATCGGGGGCCACCCCCGGGGCCTGAGCATGCTGTTCTACGCCGAAATGTGGGAGCGATTCTCCTACTATGGAATGCGGGCGCTGCTGCTCCTGTTCATGATCACCCCGTTGGCGATGGGCGGCCTAGGGTTCGACCAGAAGTTCGCGGCGCAGGTCTACGGCAACTACACCATGGCGAGTTACATGGTATGCATCCTCGGGGGCTACCTCGCGGACAACTTCATCGGCGCGCGCCGGGCCGTCCTGGTCGGCGGCCTGATCATCACCGTCGGTCACTACGCCCTGGCGTTCGACTCCGTCCCGACGTTCTACGCGGGCCTCATCCTGATCGCGCTCGGCACCGGTCTCCTTAAGCCAAGCATCAGCACGCTCGTCGGCGGACTCTACTCGCACGGGGACACGCGGCGCGACGCCGGCTTCTCGCTTTTCTACATGGGCATCAACCTCGGCGCGTTCGCGGCGCCGCTGGTCGTCGGGTGGCTCGCCCAGAGCGAATCGTTCCGCGTGGTGCTGAGCGGCTGGGGACTCGACCCGACGCATAGCTGGCACTGGGGCTTCGGCGCGGCGGGCATCGGCATGACCTTCGGGATGATCGTCTACCTGCGTCGGCTCCATTGGCTGTCGCACGTCGGCCAGGCGCCGGCGGCGGACGCACCTCGCCCGTGGGTCGGACTCACGCTGGTGACGCTCGGCACCGCGGCGCTGCTCGCCGTGATGATCGCCTCGGACTACGTCGCGTGGATCAATCCCGTCGTCTACGCGCTCCCCATCGTCGGCATCCTCTGGTTCGGCGTCGTGCGGCGGGACGATGACAGCCGGCGCATCGCCGCGATCCTCGTGTTCTTCGTCTGCGCCATCCTGTTCTGGGCGGTCTTCGAGCAGGCCGGGTCGTCGCTCACCTTGTTCGCCGAGGAACTCACCCGCAACGAACTGTTCGGCCAGGCGTTCCCGTCGTCGTGGTTCCAGTCCGTGAACTCGCTCTTCATCCTCGCGCTCGCGCCGCTGTTCGCCTGGCTCTGGGTACGGCTCCGTGAGCAGCAGCCGTCGATGCCCATGAAGTTCGTCTGGGGGCTCGTGTTCCTGGGGCTATCGTTCGCCCTGCTCGTCCCCGCGGCGAAACTCACCGCGGAAGGCAAAGTCAGCCCGTGGTGGCTGATCGCAGTGTATTTCCTGCAGACCATCGGTGAACTCTGCCTCAGCCCCGTCGGCCTCAGCGCGATGACCAAGCTCGCGCCGGCGAAGCTGGCCGGACTCGTGATGGGCATCTGGTTCCTCGGCACCGCGCTGGGCAACAAGCTCGCCGGCGTGGTCGCGGCGGAATTCAACGCCAAGGACCCGCAGGCGCTCGCCCACTTCTTCTGGCAGCAGGCCCTGCTCGTCGGCGGCCTGACCGTGCTGCTCCTCGTGCTCGTGCCGTGGGTCCGCCGCCTGACCGGCGAGACGACCCGCTGAGATGCGAAACGAGCCCGATGCGACGTCGGCACGGCCGCAGGTGCTCGGGGCGGTCACCTGGCTCGGCGTGATCTTTCTCAGCGGCTGGCTGGCTTGGTGCGCGGCTTTCCAGTTCGCGGGCGTGACGAGCGAGGCCGAGGTCATCAGCACCCACGAGGAACGTCGGCGGCGGAAACGCGGGCGAGATTATTATGAAACCTACGGAGTGGTCCGCTACGCCGACCAGAAGCGACAGCCGCACACCGATAAGTACCGATTATATGCCGGCGAGGCCGTCGGCAGCAAGATCCGGGTCCGTTACCTGCCCTCGCGGCCGGACGACGGCCGGCGGGACGATTTCTGGGGCATCTGGGGCTTGAGCGTGATGGTGTCCGGCGTCTTCGCGCTCATCATCGGCCTCATCTGGCTGGACGTGCTCCGGCGGCGGCGGAAAGCGTCGCCGGGGAATCCGTTCCGCGCGCCGACGGAACCCTGAGCCTCAGAGCTCGGCCTGCACGCGCACCGACACCGGGCAATGGTCCGAGCCGGTGACCTTGTCGTGGATGTCCGGCTGCGAATACTTCAGGCCGTCGGAGGTCAGGCAGTAATCCAAGCGCCA
>JBDKIN010000061.1:0-3915 GCA_039797095.1 Verrucomicrobiota bacterium | reverse complement strand
AAATCAGATGAACCGCAAGGTTCCGGGGGTTCGAATCCCTTCCCCTCCGCCAGGAAATATTTATTCGGGGACACGTGGGCACGAGTAACGGTGACACGGGGCCGATACACCCAGCCGAAGGGACGAGAACCCCCGGAGGGGGTCGACGAACAAGGCGACCGCCTTGTGAGATGGGCGTTGCCGCAGGCAATGGGGCGAAGCCCTGAGCGCAGCGAACCAATCCCTTCCCCTCCGCCAGGAAATCTTTCACGGGGACACGTGGGCACGAGTAACGGTGACACGGGGCCGATACAGCCGCCTCGAGGTAGGGGTATCTCCCCTTGCCCACGTGTCACCATGCCAACATGCCCCCTCGCGCCGTAGGCGCGTCGCGCCCCTACCTTCTACGTCCCAATTCCAAACGAATTTCTTCCGTCACGTCCTCGAGCCGACGGATCGCGCTCTGCAGGATGGTCTCTGCCACCTCGGTGTTCGGGATGCGACGATAAGCCGCGAGGATCGCTTCGACCGAGCAGACGACGAACGGGGCGGGGGCTTCGACGAGGACGAACTTCACGCCTTTCTTCTCCGCGTTGAGCTGGGCGACGAGCCGACGCATGCCCTCTAGGCCGGCCCGGCCGCTGATGAAATCCAGGTTCGTCTGCAAGGCCATGCACTCCGGCGACTCGGCGGCATCGAATACCAGCCGATACTCGGCGCCATTACGGAGGAAGCCGAACCCACCCTGATAACGCTCGGCCGACAAGACGGGGCGAGGCGGCGAGTCCGAGACCCGGACGATGGCCCGTTCGTACAACAACTTCAGTTCTTCGACGGGAATCAGCATGCACTCACCTTACCCCACCCATGCCCGCCTGCAATCCCGACCCTTTTGAATTCGCAAATCGCGACTTCAATTTCGCCCCCGCCCCCTGAAGTCACCCCCCACACTCGACACTCCATACCCTCGCCCCTAACTTCTCGTCCTCAAGCCCTCGCCCCTAGGGCCCTGCCGCCATGCGCTTCACCGCCATCTTCTGTCTGCTTCTCGTGTCCGCCCTCAACGCGGCCGCGGCGGATCGTCCGAACATCCTTCTGATCCTCGGGGACAACTGGCGCTTTCCCCATGCGGGCATCCTCGGCGATCCGCATGCGCGCACGCCGGCCTTCGATCGGATCGCCAAGGAAGGCGTGCTGTTCACGCATGCGTTCAATCCGGCGCCGTCCTGCTCACCGTGCCGCTCGAGCCTGCTCACCGGCCGCGCCGTCCATGAACTCGGCGAACGCGCCTCGCTCTGGAGCGGCTTCCCGCAGGATACGCCGGTCGTCACGCAGCTGCTCCGCGAGGCCGGCTATGCGATCGGCTACCAGGGCAAACCGTGGGCGCCCGGCAACGTCGAGGTCTCCGGCTGGAAAGAGAATCCGGTCGGCCCGAAGTTCGCGGGCCTCGAAGCTTTCCTGCAAGCCCGCCGTCCGGGTCAGCCGTTCTTCTTCTGGGTGGGCAACACCGACACGGCGACGAAAGCCGGTAAGCGGCCTTACCTCGATGACGCCCGGCAGGCCGGACTCGATCCGGCCCGGCTGACGATTCCGCCCGAGCTGCCCGACTGCGAAGAGGTGCGGCTCGACCTGTTGAATTATTACGGCGGTATCGTCCGGATGGACCGCGAAGCCGCCGCCGTGCTGGCGACGCTCGAAGCCGCGGGGGAACTCGACCAGACCCTGATCGTCTATGGTTCCGACAACGGTTGGCAAATGCCCCGCGGCCTCGGCAATTGCTATGACCAAGGCTCCCGGGTGCCGCTCGCGGTCCGCTGGGGCAAGACGGCCCCGGCGGCGCGGAAGGTCGACGCCTTCGTGAACCTCGGCGACCTCGCCCCGACCTTCCTCGACGCCGCCGGATTGCGGCCGCCCTCGACGATGACGATGCGCAGCCTGACGGGCCTGCTCCGCGGCGAACCCGCCGCCGGCCGCGAGGCGGTCTTCATCGAACGCGAACGCCATGCCGACGTGCGCCACGGTCACCTCAGCTACCCGATGCGCGCGGTCCGGACCCGCGATTTCCTCTACGTCCGCAATCTCCGCCCCGACCGCTGGCCGGCCGGCGATCCGGATAATCTCTTCCTGCACGGCCGCCCTTTCGGCGACGTCGATACGACCGCGACCAAGGACTTCCTGCTCGCCCATCAGCATGACGCCCTGGGCCGGCCGTTCTTCGCGCGCATCTTCGGGAAACGCCCCCGCGAGGAACTCTACGACCTGCGCAGGGACCCCGATCAGCTGACGGACGTCGCCGCCGATCCGGCTTACGCGGCGGACCTCGCCGCTCAGCGCGCCCGGGTCGACGCCTGGATGCGCGACACGCACGATCCTCGTCTCGATGAGGCCTACGATGCGTGGGACCGGTTTCCTTACTACGGCAAAGCCCCGAAGTGAGGAGGTAGGGTCGGGACCGCGTCACGACATAGCCGACATCTGTCGTGGGTAGGGACGGCTCTCCGAGCCGTCCGTTCGCCTAAAGACATCCTAACCTCACCCAGCTCAACGGCGGGCACGGAGAGCCCCGCCCTACCTAATGCACCCCGGCTAACCATCCGGTTTCCCCTTGAGACCTATGGTTTGTCCAGTCCACGTGCCCTCCAGCCCTCGTGTCCTCGATTAGTGCCCCCTCGAAGGCTCCGCCGCTTCCTACTTCTGGGCGGCGCGCATCCGGAGGCTGGCTTCGGCGAAGGCTTCGCCCATGAGCGCGAAGGTCTTGGCGCAACCGAGGTAATGGTAGCCGCCATTAGACGCGCCACGCTTGAGCATCGCAGCCTCCTCGGGGGTGATCAGCTTGGCTTCGTAATCCTTGAGATAGGCCTTCTGCTGCGCGTCGGTCATCTTGCCATCGGCATTGGCCGAGCGCTTGCCCTTGTTCCTGAGCTCGAAGGCCATCTGGCGGACCTTGTCCTTCTTGTCCTGGATCGCGCCTAATTTCTCGTCCCAGAACGGTGCGGTCCGCACGGCGGTCACGTTGCCCTGGAACTCCGCTCGCGCCGCCGGCGCGGCCATGGCCTCGCGGAAAGCGAGGTTGTCCTCGCTGCCGGGATCCTTGCCGCCGACGCCGAGTACGCCGATGACGAAGGGCAGCTTGGGCGCGCCGAGGTCCTGACGGACGTCGCGGATGAAGGCGGTGAGATAATCCGAGTAGAGCGCGAAGCGGTTGCCGGCCGCGCCTTTGGGCTGCTTGGGATAGAAATTCGAGTCCACCATGTCATTGAAGCCCTGCAGCCAGACGAAGCCGGCCAGCTCATAGCCTTCCTTGGGATCGTAAGCCGGGCAGACGCGTCCCGGGTTCGCGAGCACCTGCTTGGCGTGCGCCATCATGAGCCGGTAATAATGCCCGGAGCCGGCGAGCGGATGCCGGTCCTTCTCGAGGTCGGTCGGAGTCCGCGGATACGGACCCGCGCCCGGCGAACGGAAATCATAATTCAAGGACTTGCCACCCCAGGCGGCCTTGATGATCAAGACGGGGCCGTTGCCGGCGCGCTCCATCGCCAGGCCGAAGGCATACTCCGGTCCGATCTTCCCACCGTCCTTGGTCGGATCCTGCCGCGAGCCGTAACCGGTCGTCAGCGGACCGAAGCCTTCCCCGTTCTTCTCGCCGATGCCGGTGTAGTAGGAGATCCACACGTTCTTCGCGGCCGCCGGTCTGCCGTCTGGACCGAGCAGGCGCTTCAGCAACGGCGCCGTCGCGGGATCTTCGCCGATGTAGTCGATCGTCTCGACCTTCGCATGGCCTTCCATGTTCGACTGGCCGACGAGGACGTAGACCTGCAGCGGCTTCGCCGTGACGGCGCACGCGGCCATGACGAACCACGCGAACAAGGGGTATCTCATGGCTCCTTTATGCCTCCCGTCGCCGCACCCGCAACCCTTAGGTAGGGACGCGTCGGC
>JBDKIN010000060.1:0-13217 GCA_039797095.1 Verrucomicrobiota bacterium | reverse complement strand
CCGTAGAGGACCCAGGAGCCGAGGGAAGGCTTGGAGAGGATCGCCGAGCCGGTGTGCATCAGCTTGGCGGCCGGGCCGTGGGCCGGGATGCCCTGGTGCAGCGAGCGGATGACGCACATGTCGTCAGCCACGCCCTGGAGCTTCGGGAAGATCTCGGAGATCTCGAGGCCGGACTTGCCGGACTTCTTGAACTCGAAGGGAGTCGGGAAGAGGACGCCGTTCATGCCGGCGGCCGACATGTCGGCGAGCTCCTTCATCTTCGGCTTCGGATCGAAGGTGTCGAGGTGCGAGGGAGCGCCACCCGCGAAGATGTGGATGACGTGCTTCGCCTTGGCGGCGAGGGGAGCCTTGCGCGGCTTGAGGTTGGCCATCACTTCGGCCTGGGCGTCGCTGACGAGGTAGTCGGCGACCATGGTGCCGAAGGCGAGCGTGCCCATGCCGAGGCCGGTCTGGCGCAGGAACTCGCGGCGCGAGTTCGGGGTGGGGACGTAATTTCCGCAGCTGGAGTCTTTCATGGGGAGGATGAGGTTAGTTAGATTGTGGGGGGCTATTGTGGAAAAACAACTCTTTCGAGCGTGGGGGGTTTAATTCAGATAGACGAACTCGTTGGAGCAAATCATGGACTGGGCCAACATGACCCAGGGATTGGAAGGCTCCTTGCGGGAGACCATTTCCGTGTTATTCACGATTTTTCCGCCTTTAACCGAGGTCTCCAGCTTCACTTCCGGGACCGAGGGGCCCTTGGCGATCGCGGCCTTGTCGGCCTTGGTCTTGGCGACGCGTTCGGCCTTGGCCCGGGCGGCCTTGTCGCCCTTGGAGGAAACCTGGGCCGGGGGCTCGTCGATGTAACCGGCGATGCGGGTCACGAACTCGCGGGCGATCTGGCGCTCCTGCACGGTGGGCGAGCGCTGGTACATGATGCGGTAGAGCTGGGTGATGCGCTCGTCGTCGGACGTGGCCTTGGCCATCTCGGCGCGGGCGTTGACGTTACGGGCGACTTCGATGGCCAGCGGATTGTTCATGAAGAACAACGCCTGCTGCGGCACGATCGTGGAGCTGCGCATGGAGTTCGCCATGTTCGGATCGGCGAAGTCGAACTGCGACTGCAGCTCGCTGAGCTTGTCGCGGTCGATGAAGCCGTAGATCGTGCGACGGTAGCTGTAAGGCTCGTCGGTGATGTTGACGGCGCGGCCGCCCATGGAGCGGTCGAGCTTGCCGGAGAGGAGCAGCATCGAGTCGCGGATGCTCTCGAAGTCCAGGCGGCGCAGGTTGGCGTGCCAGAGGAACTTGTTGCCGCCGTCGATCTTGGTCGGGTCCACCCCGGACTTCTGCGTCAGCAGGATGTTGGTGCTCGGGTTGGCCGACTGACGGTAGGCGGCGGAGAGGAGGATGCGCTTGTGCATCTTCTTGATCGACCAGCCGCCTTCGACGAACGTCGTGGCCATCCAGTCGAGCAGTTCGGGATGCGTGGGGGCTTCGGACATGTTGCCGAAGTCGTCAGGCGAGGAGACGATGCCGGCGCCGAAGTGGTGGGCCCAGAGACGGTTCACGAGCACGCGGGCCGTCAGCGGATTGGTGCGGCTGGCGATGGCGAGGGCGAGCTCGCGGCGGCCGCTGCCTTCGTAGAACGGCAGGCGGTCCGGGCCGGCGAGGACCTCAAGGAACTGACGCGGGGCCACGGGGCCGCGCTTGTTACGGTCGCCGCGGATGTAGACGTTGCTGTCGCGGGGCTTCTCGACGTCGGTGATGACCATCGCCGTGCCGGGGCCTCCCGGGTGGGTGATGTCGAGCGCGTTGATGTCGGCGAACTTGAAGTACTTCGCCGGCTTGTTGTTGTTGACGAAGGTCGAGCTGATCGGGACCTGGCCGGAGGAGCAGAAGTCGCGGCTTTCGGTGAGACGCTCGAGGATGGTGACGGACCGGATGTCCTCGACGTCCGGCAAGGGCCAGGGGAAGGCGGCCAGCTGGGCGACGGCGGGGTCGTCCTTCTCGCCCTTGCGGCCGGGCTGGCTGCGCAGCTGGACGTGGGCGAGGATCTTGTCGCGGTGCTTCTTGAAGGCAGCCTGATAGGCGAGCGCCACCTCATCGAGGGACTTCGGCTTGAGGCCGCGGAGGGCTTCGGCGATGAGCGGATTGACCGGAGACTTCGGGTCGGCGAGCGCGGCTTCGAGGGCGGCGGGGGCTTTCTGCGCGAACTCCGAGGCGCTGACGCGCTTCAGGCGGACGAGCGGTCCGGTGATCGGGTGGTCCGGGCGGCCCATGACGGCGGCGAAGGAGGAGCTGAGCTCGCGGCTTTCGCCGAGGTCGTATTTCTTGAGGATGTCGAAGCCGGCGGTGCTGCGGAAGCCGCCGACCATGGCGGCCAGGGAACGCGGCGCGAACTCACGGTGGAAGGCCGCCTGCATGCTGACGAGATGCTTGTAGTAACCTTGGGCGGTCTCTTCGATGAGCGCGGCGAGGCGCTTCTCGTAGTCGGCGCGGTAGGCGTTGCTCGGGGCGTTCTTGCCGACGAGCAGCGGATTGCGGACGACGGGGTTGGTCTGCGGCTCGATCACGGAGGCGAAGATGCCGTGGAGCGAGTAGTAGTCGGCCGCCGGGATCGGGTCGAACTTGTGGTCGTGGCAGCGCGAGCAGGCGACGGTCAGGCCGAGGAAGCCCTTGGTCGTGGCGTCGATGCGCTCGTCGATGGTGTCGTCGTTGTTCTGGAAGCGCTTGCCGACGGTGACGAAGCCGAGCGCGGCGAGGCGCGGATCATCCTTGGCGAGGTCGGGCAGGCGGTCGGCCGCGAGCTGCTCGATGATGAACTGGTCGTAAGGCTTGTCGGTGTTGAAGGCGTCGATGACGTAATCGCGGTAGGTCCAGGAGCTGTCGAAGGTCTCGATGGTGCCGTTGCGCTTCAGTCCCTTGGTGTCGGAGTAGCGGGCGGTGTCGAGCCAGTGACGGGCCCAGCGTTCGCCGTAGTGGGGCGAGGCGAGCAGACGATCGACGGTGCGTTCGACGACGCTGGCCACGGCGCGGACGGGCTGGCCTTTGCGCGCGGCCATGGCGTCGAAAGCGAGCGCGGAGTCGTAATCACGCGAGAAGGCGTCGACCTCGACGCTCGTGGGCGGCAGGCCGATCAGGTCGTAGGAAAGACGGCGCAGCAGGGCTTCGCCGTCGGCGGCCGGGCTGGGCTTGAGGCCCTTCTCATCGAGCTTGGCCATGATGAAGGCGTCGACCTCGTTCTGGCACCAGGCGGGGTTGCTGAGCTTGGTCGGGACCGCGTAAGTCTGGACGGGTTGGAAGGCCCAGTGCGCGCGCGCCTTGTCGGAAAGACCGGTGAGCTTGGCGCCGCCGGCGCCGGCCGGGGCGGGCGCGCCCATCTTGATCCACTGTTCGATCAGTCCGATCTGCGTGGCGGAAAGCTTGGCGCCGGCCTTGCGCGGCGGCATCGAGATGTCGGGATCGCCCTGATGGACCGCGACGACGAGCAAAGATTTCTTGAGGTCACCGGGGACGACGGCCGCGCCGAGGTCACCACCGGCCAGCATGCCCTGACGAGAATCCAGGATCAGTCCGCCCTTCGACACGCCCTTCTCCTTCGAGTGGCATTCGTAGCAACGCTCGGTCAGGATCGGGCGGATGTTCTTCTCGAAGAACTCGAGACCGGCCGGATCCATCTTCGGCTCCGGAGCGTCGGCGGCGGAGAGGCCGGCGACGGAGACGAGGGCGAGCAGGCGTAGACTGACGGACAGGGACGGCATGGTGGTTTTAAGGGAGGGGGCGGCAGGGGAATACCGCTAGTATTTAATACTCCCCTACGGCTGAAATGTTTCAACCAATTCATGCGGATTTGAGCCAATAAATGACGAGGCCGACCCCCCCGAAGGAGGCCGGCCTCGTTAAAAACCTGTCAAAAACGTCAGTTGACGTAGATGAACTCGTTCGAGAGGAGCAGCGCGTGGACGAGGAGCTCGGTCGGGGTCATCGGCTCGCGGGAGATCATCTCGCCCACGTTACGCAGGACGCCTTCGGCGCCGCCGCCGGTCACGGCCATCATCATGCTCTCTTCGCCGTCCGGAGCCATCACCGGCGCGCCCTTGGTCGGGGGGGCGGCGGTGCGGGCCACGGGCGCCACGGCCTTGCCGCGCTCACCGGCCTTGGCGGCGGGGCGGAGCTTGGCGGTGGCGGCGCCCATCTTCTGCTTGGTCAGGAATTCCTGGGCCACGCGGATCTCATTGGTGGACGGACGACGCTGGAACATGCAGCGGAACATCGCGACGATGCGCTGGTCCTCGGACATCGCGTTGACGACGTCCTTGCGGGCGGCGACGGCGCGGGCGACATCGACGGCCAGGGCGTTGTTCATGAAGAACAGGGCCTGCTGGGGCACGATGGTCGAGTTGCGCTTCGTGTTCGACTGGTCGGGGTCGCCGTAGTCGAACTGCGAGAGGGTGTCGCTGAGGCGGCGGCGGTCGACGTAGCCGTAGAGGCTGCGGCGGTAGCTGAAGGGCTCGTCGGTGATGTTCGCCGGCTGGCCGCCGACGGTGGTGGTCATCTTGCCGGTGAGCAGGATCATCGAGTCGCGGATGGATTCGAAGTCGAGACGACGCAGATTGCCGCGCCACAGGAGGCGGTTACCGGCGTCGATCTTCAGCGGATCGACCGGGCCCTTCTTGGCCACGAGCGGGTTGGCGGCGGGGTCGGAATCCAGGCGGTAGGTGTTGCTGAGCACGATCATGCGGTGGAGGCGCTTCATCGTCCAGCCGTTCTCCACGAAGTCCGTGGCGAGGTAGTCGAGCAGCTCCGGATGCGAGGGCTTCTCGGCCATGTTGCCGAGGTCGTCAGGCGTGTTCACGAAGCCTTCGCCGAAGTGCTTGGTCCAGGTGCGGTTCACGGCCACGCGGGCGGTGATCGGGTTGTCCTTGGAGATGATGGACTGGGCGAACTCGTAGCGACCGCTGCCGTCGACGTACGGGCGACGTTCGCCGACGGTGAGGATGTCGAGGAACTGGCGGGGCACGATCTCACCCTTGTTGTTCTTGTCGCCGCGCTTGAACACGTAGCTGTCCTTCGCGCCTTCGGAATCCTGGACGACCATCGCGTGGCCGGGGACGCCGGGGTGGGAGAGACGGAGCTCGTTGATCTGGGCGTGACGGAAATAGGCGACGGGCTCGCGGTTGCCGATGCCGCCGTAGATCGGGCGGTTCTGCCAGTCCTGACAGAACTTACGCGTGCTGAAGAGGGAGATCATCTCTTCGTTGTCGAAGATCTCGTCATAGGACGGGATGGCCCAAGGATAGCCGGTCATCTCGGCGATGGCCGGGGAGGTCTTCTTCCACTCTTCGCCCGGCTTGGCCAGGAGATTGAGATGGGCGAGGATCGCGGCCTTGTTCTCGACGTAGATGCGCTGGTAGGCGGCGGCGACGTCGTGCATGGTCTTCGGCTTGAGGTTCCGCAGGCCGGCGGCGATGATCGGGTTCACGCGGTGCTCCGGGTCGTCGAGGTACTCCTTGAGGACGATCGGGGCGCGCTCGGCGAAGTAGACCAGCGGCACGGAAGCCAGGGCGGCGAAGGGACCGGTGATGGGCGAATCCTTCTGGATGCGCATGGCGGCGAAGTCCGTGTCGGACTGCAGGTCGATCTTGTAGCGGTCGGAATACTCGCCGGCCTCGGCGGAACCGCCGCGGACAGTGGCGATCATGAGGCGGCCGGCCATCTCGTAGTCATAGCGGGCGCGGGTCTCGCGCATGTAGCGGAAGAAACCGGCGACCTGCTCGTCCTGGAGCTGGTTGAGACGCTTGAGGAAGTCGGCGCGAGCGGCGGCGGTGTTGCCGGTGGCCGCGATGGGCGTCTGGTGCAACGGCTCGACGATCGAGGCGAAGATGCCGTGCAGGGAGTAGTAGTCTTTGATCGGGATCGGGTCGAACTTGTGGTCGTGACAACGCGAGCAGGCGACGGTCAGGCCGAGGAAGGCCTTGGTCGTCGTGTCGATGCGCTCGTCGATGGTGTCATGGATGTCGTCGAAGCGCTTGCCGATGGTGATGAAGCCGAGGGCGGCGAGACGGGGATCGTCCGGCGAGATGTCCGGGATGCGGTCGGCGGCGAGCTGCTCGACGACGAACTTGTCGTACGGCTTGTCCTCGTTCATCGCGTTGATGACGTAGTCGCGGTAGGTCCAGGCGTAAGCGTAGCGGTAGTCGCGGAAGAGGCTGTCGCCCTGGTCGACCTGCAGGCCGCGCGTGTCGGAGTAGCGCGCGGTGTCGAGCCAGTGACGGGCCCAGCGCTCACCGTAATGCGGCGAGGCGAGCAGCGCGTCGACCTGCTTGACGTAGACGGCTTCGACGTTGCCGGCCGGACGACCGGTGCGGGTGGCCAGCGAGTCGGCGAGCGAGGCGCTGTCACAGGCCTTGACGAAGGCGTCGACCTGCTCGGAGGTGGGCGGAAGGCCGATCAGGTCGTAGTAGACGCGACGGAGGAAGGCTTCGGGACCGGCGGCCGGATTGGGCTGCAGGCCCTTCTCTTCGAGCTTGGCGAGGACGAATGCGTCGATGGGATTCTTGACCCAAGCCTTGTTCTTCACTTCGGGCACGGGGTACTTCTTGACGGGCTGATAAGCCCAGTGTTCGCGGGCCTTGCTGGTGAGTCCGGTCAGCTTGGCGGCGCCGCCACCCGGCATCGGCGCACCCATCTTGACCCACTGTTCGAGGATCGCGATCTTGTCGTCAGGCAGCTTGCCACCGGTCTTCTTGGGCGGCATTGCGAATTCCGGATCGGTGTACTGGACGGCCTTGACGAGCAAGGACTTCTCGAGGTCGCCGGGGACGACGGCAGGACCTTCGTCGCCGCCCTTGTAGGCGCCGTCGCGGGAGTCGAGGATGAGTCCGCCCTTCGAGGAATTCTTCTCGGCGGAGTGGCACTCGTAGCAGCGGTCGATGAGGATCGGGCGGACGTTCTTCTCGAAGAACTCGAGTCCTTCCTTCGAGGGCTGCGCTTCGTCGGCGGCGACCGCGAAGGCGGAGGCGAGCAGCGAGAGCGCGAGGGTGGTGCGACGGAGAGACAGCATGTGCGTAGTTTTTAAAGCGGGATAAGGACCAGGGGGATGCAGCCGGGAAAGGCTGAACTTGTAGAACAATGTAAGTCCACCCCCCTAGAAATCAAGAGTGCTTCCCCATTCGGGTTGTAAAGAGAAGACCCCAAGGCGATGATTCTGTTGGACGATGCGTATCCTGATCGCCAACGACAAATTCAAGGGCTCCCTGCCGGCCGAAAAAGCCGCTTTTTATCTAAGAAATAGCCTAGAGAGGGTGTTTCCAGGGGCGGTTTTCGATCTCTGCCCCATCGCCGACGGCGGCGAGGGGACGGCCTTGGCGATGACGACCGCCCTGGCGGGGGAATGGATCGTCGAAAAGACCTGCGACGCCCATGGCCGGCCCATCCAAGCCCCCTTTGGCTGGGTCCCAGGCTCGGCTACCGCGGTCATGGAGATGAGCGCAGCCAGCGGCCTGGCGATGGTCCAAGATATCGAACTTAACCCTTTCAAAGCCAGTACTTTAGGAACGGGAATTCTTCTCCATTCAGCCCTCCGACGGGGTGCCAAACGCATCCTGATCGGCATCGGGGGGAGCGCCACCAATGACGGCGGCCTGGGGGTCGCCCTCGCCCTAGGGTACCAGTTCAAACGCCGAGGCCAGGACTTCTCCCCTACCTTGGAGACCCTCCTTGAGGCCGACCAGATCGTCCGGCCGGCCACCCTCCCCTCCTGTGAGCTCATCGTGGCCTGCGACGTCGACAACCCCCTCCTCGGACCCCGCGGAGCCACCCGGGTCTATGGACCCCAGAAAGGCGTCCGTGACTTCGCTTGGTTCGAACAACGGCTCGAACTCCTGGCCGACCTCGCGCGTCGCGATCTCGGCGTCGACCCGCGTGACGTCCCCGGCGCCGGCGCCGCCGGCGGCCTCGGCTTCGGTCTCATGGCTTTCCTCGGCGGACGTCTGGTGAGCGGCTTCGACATGGTCGCGGCGCAAATCGGGCTGGAAGCACGCGTCGCCGCCGCCGACCTCGTCGTCACGGGCGAAGGCCGCCTCGACGAACAGAGCCTGCAAGGCAAAGGCCCGGTCGGCGTCGCCCGGCTCGCGCGCCGGGCCGGCAGGAAGATCGTCGGCGTCGCCGGCTCGGTCGACGACTCGGCGGGACTCCGCGCGCAGTTCGACCTGCTCATCGGCATCAAGCCCGCGACGATGCCGCTCGACGAAGCGATGCGTCGCACCGGCGAGCTCCTCGAATCCGCGGTGACCGCCCACGCCGCGCCGCTGCGCGGGCTCAGCTCCTGAAGATCGGAATCGGCACGCCCTTGCCGTCGACGGTCGCGTAGAAGGGCCGGCCCTCGACGTCGAACGCGGTCTTGGGGCTGATGCCCATCGCGCGGAAGATCGTGGCGTGCATGTCGCTGATCGAGACGGGGTCCTTGATCGCGACGAGCGGACGCTCGTCCGCGGTGGCGCCGTAGACATGGCCCTTCCTCACGCCGCCGCCGAACATGACGACGCTCGTGCCGCCGGTGAAGTGACGGTGCAGGCCGTAATGATCAGGGCTGGTGATGACGCCGGACTTGTTGAAGGCCTGGTCCTTGGCCTGCGAGCCGGGGCGGCCTTCGATCATGGCGTCGCGGCTGAACTCGCTGGCGATGATGACCAAGGTGCGGTCGAGCAGGCCGCGCTGCTCGAGGTCGCGGACGAGGCGCGCGATCGGGCGGTCGATCTCGGCGTGCATCTTGGCGACGGTCTCGTGACCCTTGCCGTGCGTGTCCCACTGGAAGAACGGGACGTATTCGGTGGTGACCTCGACGAAACGCGCGCCGTTCTCGACGAGGCGACGGGCCAGCAGGCAGCCGCGGCCGAAGCGACCGGTATCGTAATCCTTCTGGACCTCGGGCGGCTCGAGCGAGATGTCGAACGCGGCGCGCTCCTTGGCGCTGAGCAGGCGGTAGGCGTTGTCCATCGAACGCAGCATGGACTGATGCTGGTGGTCGCTGAGCAGGTCACGGTCGGGCGTCGCGTCGACGAGGCGACGGAACTCGCGGTCGCGGTTCACGAAACGGCCGGCGTCCATGCCCTTGGGCGGGCGCACGGCGGCGGCGGCCTCTTCGGGGAACGGGAGGTTCATCGGGCCGTATTCGCCGCCGAAGAACCCGGCGGTGGTGAAGGCCTTGAGCTCCTCGCTCTCACCGACGCCTTCGAGGCGCTGGCCGATGTTGATGAAGGCCGGCATCACCGGGTTGCGCGGGCCGAGCACCTTGGCCATCCAGGCCCCGAGGTGCGGGCAGGCGACGGTCTGGGGCGGCACGTAGCCGGTGTGCCAATGGTATTGGTGCCGCGAGTGCAGGATGCTGCCCAGATCCGGCTGCACCGCGCTCCGGAGCAGCGTCGCGCGGTCCATCACCTGCGCGATCTGCTCCAGTCCCTGACAGATCTTCACCCCATCCACCACGGTGTCGATCGCGGGGAAGGTGCTGAGCATCCGCGCCACCTCCAGGCCCTTCTCGAAGGGCAGGTAACGCTTCGGGTCAAAGGTGTCCGGCGCGGCCATCCCGCCGGCCATCCACAGCAGAATGCAGGCGTCCGCCTTGGCGGGCGGATGGGTGACGGGCGTGCCGTTCGCCCACAGGGCCTGGGGGGCGCCCGTGGACCACGCGGCCGCACCGGCGGCGGCGAGCTGCTTGAGGAAGTCGCGCCGGACGATCGCGGGTGGCGCCTGGGGATCGAGCAAGGGATACATCGGGGGAGCGGGGGAGGCCTCAGTGGACGTAAAGGAATTCGGGCTGCATCAGGAGCGCCCACAGCAGGTCGGCGATGGCCGGGGCCGCGGGCTGGGGCCCGAGCAGTTCCGCCGCGGCGCGCAGTTCCCCGGGCGACGGCGGCCGGGCCAGGGTGCGCAGGTACAGGTGGGTGATGAGGGCGCCGGGACTGGCCCACGCTTGGGCGGCAAGCCGCCCGGCCCCCTGCTCCAAGGCGCGGGTGAGGGTTTGCCCGTTCGCGAGGTCGAGGGCCTCGAGGGTCGTCAAAGCCTCGGGCCGCATCGAGACGATCTGATCGCGGTTGGGCCGGCCGAGGGACCGCATCAGGAAGTCACTCTTCACCAGTGAGGCCCGGATCATCCGGCCATCGTTGCCGCGACCTTGGGCGAGCAGGGCGTGGCCTTGCTGCGCGAGGAGCGCGGCGCGCGCGGGCAGGGCCTCGACCACGACCGCTGGCTGGACGTTCTTCGGCAACGCCCCGAGCCGGCCCTCGCGGCCCGCGTTGCCGCCGGGACTGAACTGCCAGGCCGCATCGCTCTGGAGGGTGGCCACCGTGCCGTCGCTGAGCCGGACCTCGGCCTGGAAGTAAACCCCGGCGGGGCGACCCCGGCCGGCGTGCTGCGCGAGGATCACCACCTGGTTGCTCCCGGCCTTCAGCTTGTCGTGCAGGGGGATCGCCGCGACGTGGTCCCCGCTTTCACTGCCGGTGATTTTCCGGCCGTTCAGAAAGAGTGTGAACCCATCCCCGCCCGTGAGGATGGCGGCGCCGCTGACGGGTTCGGCCGCGAGCTTCCAATCGGTGCGGAACAGGAAGTTTCCGCCTTCGGGCCGCGCCTTGGCGTTGGGGGGCGGCTCGCCCCAGATCCACTGGCCGGCGAGCGGGAGGGTGCCGGCGGCGGCGGGGTCGGGTTTGGCGCGGAAGACCGGCGCGTCCATCTTCTGCGGGGCCGTGCCCGTGAGCTGCCAGACGGCGTCCACGAACTGCTCGGCGCTGAGCCGCTTGGCGCGCGGTCCCCGGAACGCGTAGGGGCCCGCGTCCTCGCGCAGGACCTCGCCGCGCGCCTGGTAGATCTGCGAGGTGGCGAGGAAGGCCAGGGTCCGCTTCACGTCGTAGCCCGTCTGCTGGAAATGATTCGCGAGGGCGTCGAGCAGGTCGGCGCTCCACGGCTCGCTCTGCATCGCGTCGAGCGGATGGACGATGCCGTGGCCCATCAGGCGGTGCCAAAGGCGGTTGACCAGCGTGCGGGTGAAGCGGCCGTTCTCCGGATGGGTCATCAGGGCGGCAAGCTGGCGGAGGCGCTCGGGGCGCGGGGCCGCGGGGTCCACGTTGCCTAGCTCGGGGAACAGCCAGGCCGCCCGGGCAGTGCGGCCGAGCGGCTTGTCGCAGCGGTTCACCTCCAGGGGTTTCTCCGCGTAGATGGCGGCCAGCCCGTAGGCCTCGTCCAGCTTCCAGCGGTCGACAAAGCTGTCGTGGCAGGAGGCGCACTTCAGGTTCAGCCCGAGGAACGACTGGCCGAGGCTCTGGGCGAACTGGATCTCGACCGTCTGGCCGGCGCTGACCTCCCCGCGCCACTTGATCCCGTCGATGAAGCCCCGGCTCTCGTCGCCGGCCGGGGCGATGAGCTCGCGGGCGAACTGGTCGAAGGGCTTGTTGCTCAGGAGGGCCTCGTGGAGCCACTGGCTGATCTGGCGCCGGCCCCCCGTGATGAAGCCGGTGCCGCCATAGTCGTTCCGCAGCAGGTCGTTCCAGAAGCTCAGCCAGTGCTCGGCATAGTCGGTGTCGCGCGCGAGCAGGGTTTCGACGAGGCGCGTCCGCTTGTCGGGCGAGGGATCCCGCAGGAAGGCCTCGACCTCCTCGGCGGTCGGCAGCAGGCCGATCAGGTCGAGGTGCGCACGGCGCAGGAACGTGCTGTCGCTGGCGATCGGGGGCCGGGCCAGGTTATTGCGGGCCAGGTAGGCGTCGACGATCCGATCGACCGGATGTTCGCGGCCCGCGACGGCCGGCGGCAGGGTCACGGCGCGCGGCTTCAGCGGCGGCTCGTAAGCGGGGGCCTTGAAGGCGAAGCCGGCTTCCCAGGGCAGGCCCTCGGCGATCCACTGCCGGAGCAGCGAGACCTCCGCGGCGGACAGGCCGTCCCCCTTGGGCGGCATCCGCTCGTCGCGATCGGTCGAGGCGACCAATTCGAGCAGGAGGCTCTTCTCCGGGTTACCCGGCGCCACCACCGGACCGTTCTCGCTGCCGTGGAGCAGCGCGGCGCGGTCGTTCAGCGAGAACCCGCCCTTGAGCTTGTCCCCGGTGTGGCATTCCCCGCAGTGCTTGCGGAGCAGGGGGACAATCTGGTGGTTGAAGTCGACCGCGCCGGCCAGAGGGGTGGCCAGGCCAAGCAGGAGCAGGCGGGGGAGAAGCTTCACGGCAAGGAGGACGGTGTGGGGGCGGGTCCCGGGTGCAAACCGGGTCGAATGGCGCGGGTTTCGATAAGGCCGAGACTCCCGCGCAGGGCAATCGCGGGGACGCGGGAATGGAAGGGAACGCGGTGCTTTCCGGCGGCGTCCGGGGAGTCTCCCGCGAGTCCCTCGCGGCCCGGTGCTACGGCCGTTCCTGGTACTCGGAGCTCAGGGTAAGCTCCCCGTGCCGCGCGTTGAGGAACCAGGCGGTGGTGCCGGCCGGGAGCGGGGCGGTCGCGGTCCAGTCGGCGCCCGTCCGCACCAGCGCGGCGGGCGTTTCCCGCCATTCGCGTCGCCCGGTGAACCCGCGACCGGTGGTGCTGACCAGCACCGCGCGCTCGAGGGGGTGATCGGAACGGAAGGTCACTACTGCCCGTCCTCCTTCCTCCCGGGCCGCGACCTGACCGCCCCACGGCCGGCCCGTTTTGACGACGAACTCCGCGAACGCGTACCCGTCAGGCGCGTTCCAGCCGGGCGGGTGGCCGTGCCGGAGGCCGGGGATCAGGCTGATCATCCGCGGTCCCGGGGCCGCCCGGTAGGACGCGGCGTGGCAATCCAGCGGGAAATGGGTGTCGCCGGGCCAGGACAGCCACAGCACCGGCAGCCGCGCGCGCTCCAGCCGCACCATCGGGTCCCACGCCTCGCGGTACAGTCGCAGGTCGCCCAGGGCCGCGCCCCACTGGTTGTCAGCGTCGTGCAGGTGGCCGCAGCCGTAGATGGGGATCGCGAAGGCGAAGCGCGGATCAATCCCGATCACGGTCGCCGTGATCACCCCGCCCCAGGAGATGCCCGACACGCCGATCCGCGCCGGGTCCACCCCCGGTTGCGCCCGCAGGAGGGAGTGCGCCCGGATGGTCGCGCCGACCGCGTGGAACATAAACTGGTCCTCGAGGGGCTCCGCGGCGTCGCCGTAGATGCCGGTCCGCGCCGGGCCGCCCCGCGGATGGCGGCGCCAAGCTTGCCCGCCCTTGGGCGCCCCCGGCTCCCGCTCGTCCGT
>JBDKIN010000059.1:0-2943 GCA_039797095.1 Verrucomicrobiota bacterium | reverse complement strand
TGCGCTCGGCCGCAAGATCGCAGGGCTTCCGCTCGAAGCCGAGTTCCTCCGCTGCAAGCAAGTCGTCGACCAATGCCTGGACGGGCAATCCCGCGCGGCCTTCGATCTGTGACGCGGCATCCCAAGGTAGGGGCGCGCGGCCCGTGCGCCCTCCTGCTGCGGAGTGCACGATAAATCGTGCCCCTACCTTGGTTCGCCCTGCGTCGAACGGGTGAATCGGGTAGGGGCGTGCGGCCCGCGCGCCCGAGGATGACCGGGCCGGTCATCCCTACCTAGGGCAGCACGCGGTGCTGCCCCTACCTCGAGGCAGCTATGTCGTGACGCGGTCCCGACCCTACCTAGAGTCATGAAATCTTCTTCCGGTAGGCCCGGAGCTGTTTGGCGCGGGCACGCCAGGCGGCGATGACGGGCTTTGGTTTGCCGGCAAGTTTGGCGCATTCGGCGGCATGCTTAGCGCAGGAGGTGGCCTCTGGGAGGGTGAAGGCGTAACGTGCGAAGGTGTCCGACGCCAGGGTCATGGCTTCGAATTCGCTTTCCACATGGCTCAGGATCCGGATGAGCCCGGCGAGACGTAGGGTCTCCTGCGCTCCGAACAAGGGATGGGCCCCGTAGGCGACGTTCATCAGCCGACGCAACGGGTCGAGATAGTTCATTTCCCGCGGGTATTTCTGGTAGACGATCTCGAAGAGGCGGATGGTCTGCGTGATCGGATGGACCTGCAGGGCCTTCCATCCGTGTTCCTGCACGTACTGCTCCCGGTTATGGCGATCGGGCAACGGCTGCTCTGCGGGGTAGTCCTGAAATTCGTAATCCTGATAGAAGAAGTCGTGGTGCATCATGTCGGGCGAGGTCCCTCCATGATATCAGCCGTGTCTAATGCTTACGAGGGGGCACGGGGACAGGGGGGCGCGGGGAGATGCATCCATTTCAGGTGGCGGGTGGCGGCCCCGGGTGGCAGGTGGCGGGAAGATGCCTCACTCAAGGGGAAACCAGAGACCGGATGATTGGCGGCGGTGCATGCCCGAAGCATTAATCCCGGTTTCCGGTCTCCCTTTGAGTTTTTCGGCTGTTCTATTCCGTCATCGATTCAGTCCTCTGTCATCGACTCAGTCATCCGGCCTTCAATTCAGCCCTCCATTCAGCCCTCAATGCTGTCCTCCACGCAGTCCTCAACTCCGCCTCTCTTCCTCCTTTACGGCCCCACTTCCCGCTCTTTGGGTTACCCGCATGTCGAAGCGTCTTCCAGGTCTAGTGATCGAGGTCGAAAGTCTGCCGGAGTTCCTCGCGAAGTCCGATGAGGACATCCTGCAGCATGTCCGCTCGGTGCTCCTGCTGCGCGCTTACGCCGTCCAGCGCGCCCAGCTCGCCAAGTGCGACGGCGTGCAGTTCTCTCCGACCAAGGACTCCTGCGTCTTCGCCGCCAAAGGCCGGGCGCTCCTGCACGTTAGGTTCGCACAGTTGAAGGGATAGCGCGGCCGGAGGCCGCGAGGGCACACGCTGGCACGGGACACGGGGGCAAGGGCCGGACATCCGGTCAAAGAGAAGTTGGCTCGTCACGGCCGAGGAGGGCCGACAGTTTAGGGTCATGTTCCGTCCCCCGCGGCTGCTTTGCTTCCTGTTCAGCGCACTCGTCGTCGGGGGCGTCGCCGTCCATGCCGATACCCCGCTACCTGCGGCCTTGCGCGAGGCCGCCGACCGACGTCAGGCGGAACTCCGGTCCGAGCGGGCCGCCGAAGTCGCCGCCCGCGAACTGCAGGCGGGAGGCAAGACCCTGCGCTGGTTGGAAAAGGAGTTCAACCTCGCGCCCGCCGGCCAACGCAGCCTGTGGATCTCGATGCATGGCGGCGGGGGCGCGCCTGCCGCGGTCAATGATCAGCAATGGCAGAACCAGATCCGCCTCTACGCGCCGCCCGAAGGGATCGTGGTCGCGCCCCGCGCCCCGACCGATACCTGGAACCTCTGGCACCAGCCGCACATCGACCGGCTCTTCGATCGTCTGATCCAGGATTTCATCGCCGTCCGGGGCGTGCATCCGGACAAAGTCTACTTGCTCGGTTATTCCGCCGGCGGCGACGGCGTCTGGCAGCTCGCCCCGCGCATCCCGGATCGTTTCGCCGCCGCCGCGATGATGGCCGGGCATACCAACGGCGTGAACACGCTGGGAGTCCGTAATCTCCCGTTCGCGATGTTCGTCGGCGGTGAGGACGCCGCCTATGGCCGGAACAAGGTCGTCGCGGAGAAGATCGCGGAGTTCGGCCGCCTGCGTCGCGAGGATCCGACCGGGTACGAGCATCTCGGCCGGGTGTATCCGGGTCTGCCGCATTGGATGAACCGCCAAGACGCCGAGGCGCTGCCGTGGATGGCGAAGTTCGTCCGCGACCCGTGGCCCCACCAGATCGTCTGGGTCCAGACGGGCGTCACCCATGACCGCTTTTATTGGTTGGAGCTGCCCGCCGGCGTCGCGAAATCCGGGCAGAAGATCGTGGCGACCGCTCGCGGCCAGGAAATCGTGCTCGCGGGCGACGTCCCGGCGGGACTGACGATCCGCCTGCGGGAAGGCCTCGTCGACGACCTCGCCCGGCCAGTCAAGGTGACGGTCAACGGCCGCGTGGTGCTCGAGGCGGCTCCGACGCCCGCCACGCCGGCCCAGCTGAGCGCCTGGCTGGCAGAGCGCTTCGACGTGCCTGCCACGCCGACCGCCAGCCTGCGCTTACCCTGAGGACGGCCAAGGGCGGAGGCCTCCTTCGGAGAGGGTTCGCGCGGCTCGTGGCTTTACCCGGAGCGTCGCTTCGCTCACTTTCTCAGCCATGAGAGCCGCCCTTGTGCCCCAGGTCGTCGGATATCTGCTGGCGCTCGCGGCCGCCGTCGCGGCCGAACGCCCTAACATCCTCCTGATCCTGGCGGACGACCTCGGCTACGGCGACGTGCGCTGCTATAACCCGG
>JBDKIN010000058.1:0-2782 GCA_039797095.1 Verrucomicrobiota bacterium | reverse complement strand
TCCACGCCAAGAACCCGAAGCTCAAGGTCGCGAACCTCTTCTGGTGGTATAATATGGGCACCGCGGCGGACATCTCCGTCACGCCGCGCCCGGTCTACAAGGCCGACGGAGGCAAGCTCTTCGATATCGCGAGCTACCCGCAACGCTTCAAGGAACTGCTCAAGCGCGACCTCGGCGATTTCCCGTTCCACTCCTTCTGGGGTCCGCGCGCCGGCCTGCCGTCCTCGCAGTGGATCGCCGACAGCGCCCGTTGGATCGAGGAGCATGAGCAGCCGGACCTCAGCCTGGTCTACCTGCCGCACCTCGATTACGACCTTCAGCGCTTCGGTCCGGCCGACCCGCGCAGCGACCAAGCCCGCCGCGATGTCGACAAACTCGTCGGCGATCTCGCCGAATTCCTCGAAGCCCGCGGCGTCGAGGTCCTCATCGTCTCCGAATACGCCATCACCGCCGTCGACCGCGCGGTGCCGCTGAACAAGGTGCTCCGCCAGCATGACTGGCTCGAACTCAAGCCTGAGGACGGCAGCCTCACGCTCGATGTCTTCAACTCCAAGGCGTTCGCCGTCGTCGACCATCAGGTCGCGCACGTCGTCGTCCTCGACCCGTCGGTCCGCGAAGAAGTCCGTAAGGTCCTGCTCGCCACGCCAGGCGTCGCGCAGGTGTTGGACGCCGAAGGACAGGCCGCGGCCGGCATCAAGCACGTCCGCAGCGGCGACTTCGTCGTCGTGGCCGACGGCCATAGCTGGTTCTCCTATTATTGGTGGGAAGAAGGCCAGGGTGAGCCGGATTACGCCCGCACCGTGGACATCCACCGCAAGCCGGGCTACGACCCCGTGGAACTGTTCATCGATCCCAAGATCCGTTTCCCGCTGCTGAGCATCGCCTGGTTCCTGTTGAGGAAGAAACTCGGCTTCAAGGCGCTCATGAAGGTCATCTCGCAGGACGCCTCGCTCGTGAAGGGTTCGCATGGCCGCCTCCCCGAAGACCCGCTCGACTGGCCGGTGCTCATCGCGCCGGCTGGAGCCGCCTTGCCCGCGCAGATCGCCTCGACCGACGTCTACGGCCGGATCGCGCAAGGCTTCTGAGCGGGTCTGAGGTTGAAGCGGAACACCGGTCGCGCAGGCTGGTCATACCCCCATGCCCGCCCGTTGTCTTGCTCTCGTCTTCGGCGTCGCGGCCATCGCCGCGCCGTTCCCGACGCCGCATGACAACCAGAAGGAGACGATTCCGGTGCTCAAGCCGGTGGACGCCCTGACCAAGCTGCAACTCCCGGAGGGCTTCAAGGCCACGCTCTTCGCCGCCGAGCCGGAGGTCCGTCAGCCGATTGCTATGTGCTGGGACGAGCGCGGCCGCCTGTGGGTCGCCGAGAACTATACGTACTCCGACGGCAAGGAGCGCTTCGACCTCAACCTGCGCGACCGGATCATCATCCTCGAGGACGCCGACCATGACGGGAAGTTCGATAAGCGGACCGTCTTCACGGACGAGATCCAGATGCTCACCAGCATCGAGCGCGGTTTCGGCGGCGTCTGGGCCGTCTGCCCGCCGAACCTGGTCTTCATCCCGATGGACGGAGATAAGCCCGCTGGTCCGGCCCAGGTCATGCTCGACGGCTTCAGCACCACCGCTGCCAGCCGTCATACTTTTGCGAACGGACTCAAGTGGGGGCCGGACGGCTGGCTTTATGGCCGCGTCGGTATCTCGAGCACCTCGTGGGTCGACGTCCCGGGCGTGCCTAAGGAGAAGCGCCAGCCGACCGCCGGCGGACTGTGGCGCTATCATCCGGTGACGAAGGTCTTCGAGCCGTATTGCCACGGCACCACCAACCCGTGGGGCTCCGACTGGACCAAGGATCACGAGCTTCTCTTCATCAACACCGTCATCGGGCATGGCTGGCAGGGCATCCACGGCGCGCACTTCAAGCGCATGCACGGCGAAGACCCGTATCCTTTCATCTACGAGCTCATCGACCAGCAGGCCGACCATTATCACTGGGACACCGGCAAGAAGTGGAACGACGCCGACGGCGGCCGCGGCGGCGCGGACAGCCTCGGCGGCGGTCATGCGCACGTCGGCATGATGATCTATCAGGGCGACAACTGGCCTTCGCAGTATCGCGACAAGCTCATGACGCTCAATATGCATGGCCGACGCGTGAACGTCGAAGCCATCGAGCGGAAGGGCAGCGCGCTCGTCATGAAGCACCAGCCGGACATCCTGAAGTCGGATGACCCGTGGTTCCGCGGGATCGAACTCAGCCAGGGACCCGACGGAGCCGTGACGATCCTCGACTGGAGCGACATCGGCGAGTGCCACGATCAGGACGGCATCCACCGCAGCACTGGCCGCATCTTCAAGGTCAGCCACGGCGACCCCAAGCAGCCCGGGGTCGATTTCGCCCAGGCCACGCCGGCGGAACTCGTCGAGCTCCAGCGCAGTAAGAATGAGTGGCTCGTCCGCATGGCCCGCTGGGAACTCCGCGAGCGAGCCTGGAAGGGGCTCGACCTCTCCTCGGCCACCGCCGCCTGGGAGAAGCTCGCCGCCGAGCCCGACAGCGTCCTCGCCCTCAATGCCCATTCGACGCTTCTGGCGCTCCGTAGCGTCAAATCGGGCGACCAGCCTTTCGCTGCCCAGCATGCCAAGCATTACGGCATCGCGGGTATCCTCGCCGAGAAACGTCAGGACGTCCTCGCGCGCCTGATCGAGCGTGAGCTCACCGAGCCGCTGGTCCGCCGGAACAACTCCTTGGCCAAGTTCGCGAACCACACCGGCTTCATCCCCG
>JBDKIN010000057.1:0-2951 GCA_039797095.1 Verrucomicrobiota bacterium | reverse complement strand
GGGTCAAACGGGTGCGGCCGGGTGACGACGCCCCAGATGTCGAACTTGCCCTCGCGGTCCTTGGCGACGAAAGGGCGGGCGGGTTGCCAGCCGGCCTTCACGAGTTCGTTGGTATCTGTCGCTCCCAGCAAGGCGAGCTGACGGCCGTCGGCCGCGCTTCGGAGCGTGAAGAGCGGCGAGCGATCGACGCGGGAGGCAGTGTCGATCAAGGTGCGCCGGTCGGGCGAGAACAGCACCTCGTGGTTTGCGTCGCCCGGGGTGAGATCGACGAAGCCATCCCCGTTCACGCCCACCTTGCACACGTGATGGTGGTAAGGATTCTCGCCCGGGTTGCGGCCGACGGCGGTGAAGAGGATCTGGCCTTTGGCCCGGTCAAGGTGCAGGACCTGCTTCATGACCCATTCTCCTGACGTGATGGAGCGGAGCGTCCGACCGGTGCGAAGGTCGACCGCATAGAGGTGGTTCCAGCCGGTACGCTCCGAGGCCCATACGGTCAGATCGTCGGAGAGGTCATGACGATAACGGGCGTTGAAGGTATAGACGAACTTGGGGTCTTCTTCCGCGAACAGCTTACGCCATACGCCGGTTGACACATCGTAAGCGACGACGCCATGTCCCGTGAAGCCGCGGCGGATGTACTCGCTCCGTAGGAACCGCCCGTCGGCGGACCAGTCCAAGCGGTCGGTGGCGTAGGTCTTGCCGGTCAGGTCGGAAGGGCACGCCGCGGCTCCCTGGCCATCGGCGCGGAAGACCCAGGCCACTCGCTCGGTCCGCGGATCCCCCGGCTTATCATAATTGATCTCGCGGGTCTCGCCTTTGAGGGAATCGACGACCTTGTATTTCCGGACAGGCTGTTTCCGCTCGCACCAGAGGGCGAAATGCGTGCCGTCCGGAGACCAAGCGACCGGGCCGACGAAGAGGTCGTTGGACCCTGTCGGACGTTGCTGGAGTTTCCGGGCCGGCCGGCCATCGCCAGATGCGAGATAGACGTCGCCGTCGCGGAGTTCGACGGTCGCGCCGCCGGCGGGGGAACGCAGTCCTTCTTTGGCTGAATCCTGCATCCGGCTGTCGCCGTCTAATCTGGGCTCTGCCTTGGTCGGCGATGTGCCGGCTGCCAGCACGAGCTTGCCGTCCTTACCGAGCCACCATGACCCCTTGTCGCTTTCGAGCCGCAGGCGTCCGTCTTCGGTCGGCACGATTTGCTTGAAGGGCCAGTTCCGTGGGTCGGCCTTGCGTCCGTCGAGATCGGCGAAAGCTTTGACCAAGGCCACCTTGTCGAACGCAGGCCGGCTCTGGCCGGATTCGCAGTCGACCAGCCGCCACTCGAGTCCGTCCTTGCCCAGCCAGCCATAGGCGAGCGTGCGTCCGTTCTCGCTCCAGCGTGGGGCCTCGACTTTGGCCCGCGGCGCTTTCCAGTACCAGCTGTCATATTGCTTCTGCCAGTCGGCGACCAGCGAGCCTTGGGCGAAGGCGGCCAGCGGCGCGAGCAGCAGGAGACGAAGCAGCATGCGTAGAGCATGGCCGACCCGCGGCCGGGTACTCAACCCCGCATTGGCTATTTCTTGGCCTTGGCTTTGGCTTTAGACGCCTTCGGCTTAAGTCCGCTGAGATAAGCGACGACGTCGCGGATCTCCGCCGGCGTCAGGATGCCCAGCATGGGTGGCATGACGGAAACGGGCGGGGTGCGGGAGGCGATGGCGGCGACGGCGACCTTCTGCGTCTTTCCGTCCGCGAGTTTGAAGTCGAGGCTCTTGGCGGTCTCCTTGAGCACGCTGCCGGCGAGGATCGTGCCATCCTTGAGGACGATGCTTTCGATGCCGAAACCTGGGACGATCTTCGCCGATGGCTGGACCAAGGATTCGGCTAGTTCAGCCTTGGTGCGTTGCGCGCCGATATCGCGCAGCATGGGTCCGACTTCGCTGCCTTCGTCGCTGTCGATGCGATGACAGGCGGTGCAGTTGGCGGCCAGATGGCCGTTGACCAAGGCTTTGCCGCGGGCGGCATCACCGCCTTCGGTGAGCAGCTCGTAAGGCAAGCCCGGTGCCGCAAGTTTCGGCGCATCCTTGCCGCCGGTCTTGAGATAGTTCTTCAAGGCTTCGCCGACCGCAGGGTCGGTGGATTCGCCGGCGACTTCGAAGACATCTAGTTTCAGGCCGGCGTCCAGCTGGCGGGAGGCCAGACGCGTCACGAGGTCCTTGAGCAAGGACCTCGCGGCGGGCTCGTCGCGATCGCGCAGGGCGGCGACGACCGCCTGTTTCTCCGGCGTCTTGGCGACCTTGGAAGCAATGATGAGTCGCGCGACTTCCAGGGCTGCGACGCTGTCGCGCTTGAACAACTGGCTCAGGGCTTCGATGCGGACTTCGGACGGGTTGCCTTCGCCGGCGGCGTTACGCAGGGTTTGCGTCACGGCCACGTTCTCTTCCTGGAGCCGTCCGAGCAGTCGGAGCGTCTGCAGGCGTACGCCTGGCGACGCCTTGAGGTCTTCGGCCAAGGTCTGCAGGACGGGGAAGGGCAGGGAGGCTTCGTATTTGACGAGCAGGCTGAGCGCAGGGGCGCGCTCTTCGGGCCGCTGCAGTTTCAGGAGGTCGTCCTGTTTCGCCCGGATCAGGGCGGCGAGCCGAGCGACCTCGCGAGTCGAATACTTGCGGGCGGTACCGTCGACGAAGTCCAGAACGGGCGGCTGATCGAAGACCAAGAGGGTGTTGAGCGCTTCCAGCCGCAGCGGAGCTCCTTCCGATTGGGCTAAGGTCCAGTTCAGCACGCGCCGTAACGCCGCCTCGTCGCCTTGGCGCAGATTCGCATTCAGGGCCCGACGTGCGGCGTGGAAGGGGAGGTTGGACTGACCGAAGGCCGCGGCCAGCGCCTGTTGGGCGGCCGGAATGCCTTCGTCATCATGGATGGCCCGCGCGGCTTCGGCGACGACCTCGGGATTGGCGTGCGAAAGGAGTCGA
>JBDKIN010000056.1:0-4766 GCA_039797095.1 Verrucomicrobiota bacterium | reverse complement strand
CGCGAATTCCGCGCCCGCATCTTCTGGCTGGGCAAGGAACCGCTGGTCCCGAACAAGACCTACCGCCTACGCCTGCTCACCCAGAACGTCGACGCGGTCATCGCGAAGATCGTCAAGGTGACCGACGCCTCGACCCTCGAGTCCAAGGAAGCCGACAGCGTCCCGCGTGACTCGATCTGCGAAGTGATCGTCCGCGCCACCCGCAACATCGCCTTCGACCTGCATAACGAGTGCCCGATCACGGGTCGTTTCGCGCTTGAAGAAAGCGGCCGTATCCATGGCGGCGGCATCATCCTCGACGCCGTCTCGAAGTCCGACGCGCCTTCCGGCAAGGTCACCGCCTCCGAACGCGGCGCCCGCGCGGGCCACGCGCCGGCGGTCGTCTGGTTCACGGGCCTCTCCGGCTCGGGCAAGTCGACCATCGCCGAAGCCGTCGAGCGCCGTCTCTTCGACGCCGGCCGTAACGTGATCCGCGTCGATGGCGACGACCTCCGCGTCTCGCTCAACCGCGACCTAGGCTTCTCCGCCGCCGACCGCGCCGAAAGCGTCCGTCGCGCCTCCGCCGTCGCCGGCCTCTTCGCCGGCACGGGCCACATCACCCTCGTCACGCTCATCGCTCCCCTGGCCGCCGACCGCGCCAAGGCCCGCGCCGCCCTCGCGAACCACACGTTCATCGAGGTCTTCGTCGACGCCCCGCTGGCGGTCTGCGAATCCCGCGACGTGAAGGGTCTGTACGCCAAGGCCCGCCGTGGTGAAATCGCCGAGTTCACCGGAATCTCGTCTCCGTATGAGGCCCCCGAAGCTCCGGAGGTCCACATCAAGACCGACCAGACCTCGCAGGAAGAAGCCGTCGACCTCGTCCTCGGGGCGATCGACAAGATCCTCCAGGGCAAGGGCGACGACTGGGAAGTGTAAGTGAAGAATAAGGGGGCACGTGGGCAAGGTGACACGTGGGCAAGGAAGTGCAGCCAAGGCTGATAAGCCTAGGTCACTTACCCCTACCCTGATCCCTGATCTTGCCCCCTTGCCCACGTGCCCACTTGTCCCCTAAATGGGTCCCATGCGCCTTACCCCTGCCGCCCTCCTGATCCTGAGCTGCCTGTCTGTCCTCGCGGCACCCCGGAAGAACGTCCTGCTGCTTGTCTCCGATGACTGCGGTACCCGCATGGGCACCTACGGTGGCCCGGCGCTGACGCCGAACATCGACGCGCTCGCTCGTACCGGCGTACGCTTCGACCGCGCCTACTGCCAGTACGCGCTCTGCAATCCGAGCCGGACGTCCTTCCTCACGGGCCTGCGTCCCGACACCACCGGCGTCTACGACAACGCGAAAGAATTCCGCCAGGTAATCCCGGACATGGTGACGATGCCGCAGCTCTTCAAGAACAACGGCTACGCCGTCGCCCGCATCGGCAAGCTCTACCATTACGGCGTGCCGAAGGAGATCGGCACCAACGGCCTTGACGACCCGCAGTCGTGGGAGAAAGTCTGGAATCCGCGCGGACGCGACTGCGACGACGAGGATAAGATCTTCTCGATCGGCGTCGGCGCCGGCGCTTCCGCCGACAAGACCAAGGGCAGCATGGGGCAGATCCTCGTCGGCTCGGGCAACTACGGCGGCACGCTGAGCTGGCTCGCGGCCGACGGGACCGACGCCGAACAGACCGACGGCAAGATCGCCGCCCAGGCGATCAGTTTCCTTCAACAGAAGCGCGAACAGCCCTTCTTCCTGGCGGTCGGCTTCTTCCGCCCCCACACGCCCTACGTCGCCCCGAAACCCTATTTCCAGAGTTACCCCAAGGATAAGGTCGAACTCGTCCCCGACCCCGCCGCGGACCGCGCCACCAAGCCTGCGGTCGCCCTCTCCAACACGGCCGTCGCCAACTATGGCATGACCGAAGAGACGCAGCGTACGGCCAAGCAAGCCTACCTGGCGTCGATGACCTTCATGGACGCCCAGTTCGGCCTGGTACTGGCCGAGCTGAAGAAACAGGGCCTCGATAAGGACACCATCGTGGTGTTCATCAGCGACCACGGGTATAACCTCGGCGAACACGGCCTCTGGCAGAAGCGTTCGCTCTACGAAGATTCGGCCCGCGTGCCGTTCATCATCCGTGATCCGGGTAATCCTGCCAACGGACGGGCCACCAAACGCGTCGCCGAACTCGTCGACCTCTACCCGACCGTCGCCGACCTCTGCGACCTGAAGCCCGACAAGCGTGCCCAGGGTAAGAGCCTCCGCCCGGTGCTGGAGCGTCCCGACGCCCTCTGGAATCATGCCGCCTACACGCAGGTCGATTTCGGTGCCATCAATGCCGGCGGCAAGAAGAAGACCGCCACGCCTGAGCGTAAGGTCGGCCGCTCGGTCCGCACCGAACGCTATCGCTATACCGAGTGGAACGAAGGCCGCCTCGGAGTGGAACTCTATGATCATGACGCCGACCCGAAGGAACTGAAGAACCTGGCCGCAGACCCCGCCTACGCTTCCGTCGTCACGGCGCTCAAGGCCACCCTCGCCAAGGGAACGAACTGAAGAAGAGGACTGAGTCGATGACTGCGTTGAGGGCTGAATCGAGGGATGAATCGATTAGCCGAAGGTAGGGTCGGGAACACGTCGCGACATAGCGGCGACTGGACAGCACGTGGTGCTGTCCCTACCCCTACCCCTCTTCGTTAGCTATACTTCAACTCGACCTTCTTGCCGGTGCGAATCGACTCGTAGATGCCATCGATGATGACCATGTCGCGACGACCGAGCTCGCCGGTGCAGGTGACCTCGGTGCCGTCACGGAAAGCCTGGGCGACGCCATCCATGTGGCGCTGCTGCTGGCGGAAGATACCGAAATCGAGTTTACCCTTGGCGGAAGTCGAGATGTTGAGGTTGCGGTAACTGAAGACGGGGCGCTCGCCCTTGAACCAGCCCTTCTCGGCTTCGGCCAGGAACTCGGCGCGGTTGGCATCGTAACCGGTCCAGACATCGGCCACGGCACCGTTGGCAAATTCGAGGCGCAATTCCATGGCCTGTTCGACCTCCTTGAAGAAGTCAGGCTGGGTCTTCGGCAGTTCCGTGGCCGTGACCGAGACCGGATTGGCATCGGCCGCCATGCAGCACGCGTGGACCGAATAGATACCCATGTCCAGGAGGGCGCCGCCGCCGGCGAGCTTCTTCTCGATGCGCCAAGCATGCTTGCGCAGCGTGAAGCCGTTGGCGGTCTTGATCTTCATGAACGGACCGAACTCCCGGGACTTGGCCAGGCGGACGAGCTCCTGGTGATACGGATCGAAATGCAGGCGATAGCCGATGGCCAGGCGCTTGCCGGCCTTCTTGCCAGCGGCGATCATGGTGTCGCATTCGGCGGCCGAGGTGGCCATCGGCTTCTCGCAGATGACGTGCTTGCCGGCGCCGAAGGCAGCGATGACGTTCTGCGCGTGGATGCCCGGAGGCGTGACGACATAGACGATGTCGATCGCCTTGTTCGCCGCGACCTTGTCCCACTGGTCGTAAGAATAGATATTGCCTTCGTCGAAGCCGTGGAGCTTGGCAAGCTTCTCGCCCTTCGCGCGGGTACCCGTGATCGCGGCCACCAGCTTGACGTTCTTTGTCTCCAGCAACGCCGGCGAGAGCTCGCCGTTCGAGTAGTTGCCCAGACCGCAGAGCGCCAAACCGAGGGGCTTGCCGGCGGACTCCGCCGCGCGCAGCGCCGGAGCAAGGGCGTAACCGGCGGCCAGGCCACCGAGGGAACCGAGGAAAGCACGACGCGTAGGGCTCATAGGGGTAGGCCTTTTCTACCCCAACCTGCCCGTCCCGCAAGTGCAAGGTAGGGACAACCTAGGCCTCCTCGACATGCTCCAACATCCATGAAGCCTGGCGACGGACGCCGTCATCCTCAGACTTCACGAGCTTCGAAAGGGCCGTCGCCAGTTCATTGGACGCCAATCTCGCCGCCAACTGGCAATACTGCCTGAACTCGACGCCCGACGGCCGACCCACGACGTCCAACAAGACCGCCTTGAGTCTTTGCTTATGCTTTGGGCTCAGGTCGGCGCGTTTCAGACACCGTAATAATTGGGCTTTGTCGTACCCTGAACGAAAGTACCGTGGATTCACTTCCAGGAAGGTAATCGCGGCCTCTCGCCATTCACCATCGACCTCTTCGACCTCCTTCAGCTTATCCGGCCAGATCATGAAGATCCGGTAGATGCCGACATGCTCGGCTCCCGGCACATACCTGTTCCGATAATGAGCCGGGCCCTCCGCTTTCATGACTTGCTCCAACTTAGCGATATCTTTGGCGGAGATGCTCATGGTTACTTCTCCCCCTTCAGATAGGCCAGCAGATCAGCGAGCTGCGGCTTGCTCAGGCCGGCTTCAAGGCCGGCCGGCATGAGCGAACCAGGCAGGGCTTCGAGTTTGGCGAGATCGGCCCTGAGGAGACTCGTTTCGACGCCCAGTGGTCCGCGCAAGGTGATCGAGGTAGGCGTATCCCCGACCAGGATGCCGCTGAGGATGCGTCCGTCCTTGGCTTCGGCGAGATAGGCGGTGAAAGCCGGCGCGATCTCGGCGTCGGGATTCACGATATGAAACAGGATGTTCTCCTTGGTCTGACGACGGATATCAAAGAGATCGGGTCCGACCGCATGCCCTTCCCGATCCAAGCGATGACAGGTGGCGCAGACAGCGTTAAAGACGGCACGCCCCTCCGACGGATTAGGCTTCAATACGAGCGCCTTGGAGGCCTCGGCCAAGGCCTCCGGCCGGGCTGAGA
>JBDKIN010000055.1:0-4454 GCA_039797095.1 Verrucomicrobiota bacterium | reverse complement strand
GACGTCATCGAGAAGGCCCTCGATCACGTCGACGCCAAGCTGCCCAAGTAAGCGGTCGGTCTTGCCAACGCGCTTCGGCGCGGCCATCAAGGACGCAACCCCATGCGTATCGTCCTCGCCTTCCTGTCCCTCGGCTTCGTCGCTTCCTTCGCCGACGCCGCCCCGGTGAAGTTCAACGACCCGAAGCCCCAGGCCTACCACCTGCGCGCCCGCGCCAGCGAGGTCGATCCGTCCGCGAAGGCCTATCCCGAGATCGAGTTCCACCTCGACGCCAAGGGCAAGCCGGCCGACGTCCAGACGGCCGACGTCGACACGCGCGTCGCGCCCCGCGGCCAGCTCGTCGTCTGGCTGATGGGCCATAACCCCGTCATCGCCGACAAGGTGAACGGCTACGGCTACCACCACATCAGCGTCCATTACGCCCGCGGCTGGTTCGGCAAGCTCAACACCGTCCCGGCCGACACTCAGCACCTCGGCAACATCCGCCTCGAAGCCACCGCCGGCGTCGACGCCTCGAAGGCTGTCGAGATCGCCGCGGCCGATTCCGCCAAGGGCCGCGCCACGCGCATGGTGCAGTGGCTCGTGAAGACGCACCCGCAGGGCCGCTGGGAACAGTTCCTCACCGCGGGCGGCAAGGAACTCGACTGGACCAAGGTCGTCGTCGGCGGCTCCTCGCACGGCGCCACGTCCTCCGCGCGTTTCGCGATGCACCAGCAGGTCGCGCGCGTGATCATGTTCTGCGGACCGCGCGACAACACCGAAGACTGGCAGGCCGGCCCGTCCGCCACGCCGCTCAACCGCTTCTTCGGCTACTCCCACGTCCTCGACGGCGGCTGGACCGACCAGCACTACCAGCGCTCCTGGCTCATGCTGCGTCTCAACGAATACGGCCCCATCGTGAACGCCGACGACGCCAAGGCGCCCTACGGCCACACGCGCCGCCTGATCACTTCAGCCCCGATGAAGGGCGACGCCAAGAAGCAGGCCGGCGCCGCGCACGGTTACGTGACCCCGAGCAACGGCTCGCCTAAGGACGCCAAAGGCCGCCATCTCCAGGAAGACGTGTGGAAGTATCTCTTCACCTCCGACGTCGAAGTCACGGGCAAGCCCGTGCCGGCCGAAGCGGGCATCCGGATGAACCAGCGCCCGGAAGCGAAGCCGAAGAAGTAAGCCGGCGCAGGGACGGCTTGCCCTCGGCGGCCTTTCGGCTGTTGGATGGATGCGTTCACCGTGGCCATCCGTATCGACCTCGTCACCCTCTTCCCGGCCATGGCCGACGGCTTCCTCCAGGAGTCGGTCATCGGGAAGGCCATCGACAAAGGCCTGATCGCCTTCAAGGCCCACGACCTGCGCGCCTATTCCAAGGACAAGCACCGCAAGGTGGACGACATGCCCTACGGCGGCGGACCTGGCATGCTGATGACCTGCCAGCCCCTGTTCGACGCCGTCGACGCCCTGGCCACCCCGGACTGCGAAGTGGTCTACCTTTGCCCGGATGGTGAACAATTGACCAATAAGCTGGCCAAGGAACTGGCCCAAAAGAGCCACCTGATCCTCATTTCGGGCCATTATGAGGGCATCGACCAGCGCTTCCGGGACAAAAAGGTCACCCGGGAGGTCTCGATCGGGGATTACGTGCTTACTAATGGCACTTTGCCCGCCTGCGTTCTGGTCGATTGCCTCGGCCGACAGATCCCCGGCGTACTCGGGGAGGAAAACTCCTTGACGGGGGATAGTTACAACGGCAAGTTGCTCGCCTTTCCGCAGTTCACCCGACCCGCTGTTTATGATGGTCTCGAGGTGCCCCCCGTCCTCCTCGGAGGAAACCACGCCGAAATCGAAAAATGGCGTCGGGAAAGGCAAATAGAGAAGACAAAGCAACGCAGACCGGACCTGATGAAAGACCAAGAACACCAGCCATGAGCAACCATCCCCTCATCCAATTTGCCACCCAGCCCCAGCTGAAGACCGCCCGCGGCGACCATGAATTCAAGGTCGGCGACGGCGTGAAGGTCTCCACCAAGGTCCGCGAAGGCGACAAAGAGCGCACTCAGCTCTTCGCCGGCATCGTCATCCAGCGCAAGGGCGGCGGCATCCACGAAACCTTCACCGTTCGCCGCGTCTCCTTCGGCGAAGGCGTCGAGCGTACCTTCCCGGTCCACTCCCCCAACATCGAGAAGATCGAAGTCGAGCGCGTCTCGCAGGTCATGCGCGCCCGCCTCTTCTACCTCCGCGATCGCCAGGGCAAGTCGGCCACCAAGGTCAAAGAAAAGCGCTTCGACCCGACCGAGCACGCCGCCGCTGCGGCTGCCGCGGCCGCCGCCAAGTAAGCCTCCCCAGGCTGCTCCGAAACCCCGCCACTTGGCGGGGTTTTTTGTGCCCGGATCCGCGACGCGACCGGGCGGAAGCAGAAAAGGCCCTCCGGCCCCTTATTCGCAAGATACGCACTAAGTCATTTATTCACAGTGGTTTGTTTTGCGTGTTTTGAGAGGGGCGCCGGACCCTGGGGATAATTTTTCCCGAAAACCCGCCGGGGAAGGCTTGACTCTCCCCCTCCCTCCTGCGTTTTTCCACGTCCGTCTTTTGGAAACCCTCCGGGGGCGGCAACTCACCACCTTCTCCAAATCCAATGCTACGCATCCGCCTCCAACGCTTCGGTACGAAAAACGAGCCGACCTACCGCCTCGTCGTCGCCGAACAAGCCATCCGTCGCGACGGCCGTTTCGTCGAAGTCCTCGGCAACTACAATCCCCGCGCCCGTGGCAAGACCCCGGGTCTGGTGATCAACGTCGAGCGCGTCGACCATTGGGTCAAGCTCGGCGCCCAGCCGTCCGACACCGCGAAGTCGCTCGTGAAGCGCGCGCGCGAAGAAGCGGCCAAGGCCTAAGTTAATTTACACGGCGGAAACGCCCACCCTGACGATGCTTCACCCCGCCACCCGGCGGGGTGATTCATTTGGTGAGATCGCCGACGGGACCGAGGACCTCAGTTGATCTTGTTCCAGCCGCCCTGCCCGTCCTTCTCCAGCTTCTGGAAGCCGGCCCGCGCCAGGCGCTGGTCGCTCAGGCCCTGCTTCATGGCGCCTTCGCCATACTTGGTCGTGAGCGTGGGCGATTCCAGCACCCGACGACACGGGGCCTTGGTCACGGGGTGTACGGTGAAGTCCGAGGCGTCCGCCGGGAGGTCGACCTCGAACTCCTCGCCGTCGGCGCCGTCGGGCTGGATCACGATGTAGCGACGGAGAGGCATGGTTTACTTGCGGGAGGAACGCGGGTCGAAGGCGTCGCGCAGGCCGTCGCCGAGGAAGTTAAGGGACAGCAGCGTCAGGGCAAAGACGACTGAGGGCGAGACCAGCAGCCACGGGCATTCCTCCATGATGTCGGCGCCTTCCTTGATCATCAGGCCCCAGGAGGTCATCGGAGCCTTCACGCCGAGCCCGAGGAAACTCACGAAGGCCTCCAGGAGCATCACGCCGGGGACGGTCAGGGTCGCGCACACGGCGATGGTGCCGGCGAGGTTGGGGAGGTAATGCCGGCGGAAGATGCCCCAGCGCGACTGCCCGAGCGATTCGGCGGCCTGCACGAACTGCGAGCCCTTCAGCTCGCGGGTCTGGTTGCGGATGATGCGCGCCATGGTCAGCCACGAGACGCCGCCCACGGCCAGGAAGATCATCGGGAGGTTCTGGCCGAAGACGACCGTGGCGAGGATGACGATGAGCGTCAGCGGCAGCGTGCTCACGACGTCGACGCCGCGCATCAGGAGGTCCTCGGCTCGGCCGCCGACCTCCGCCGCGAACACGCCGTAGCAGATGCCGAGCACGAGGGCCACGGCGGTGGCGATGAGGCCGACGAAGAGCGAGATCATGCCGCCCTGGAGGAGGCGCGAAAGGACGTCACGTCCGAGGAGGTCGGTGCCGAGCCAATGCGCCGACGAGGGCGCCATGGCGCTCTGCGCGAGGTTCTGCTCCATATACGGGTAAGGGGAGATCCACGGCGACAGGAAGCAGACGGCCGCGATGGCCACGAGGAACCAGCCGGACCAGACGGCGGCGCGGTCCTTGCGGAAGCGCTGCCAGCCGCTCTCGGAGGCGAGGGTCTCGACGACAGGGGCGTTCATCGGCCGCGGGCCACCTTGGGGTTCAGCGCGGCGTTGGCCAGGTCGGCCGCGAGGTTGAGGAAGAGGAGCGCCGCCGCGTAGACGATCGTCGTGCCGAGGATCAGCATGACGTCACGGTTGATGATGGCGGTGACGAAGAGCCGGCCCATACCCGGGACGTCGAAGAGCGATTCGACCACGAAGGAACCGGAGACGAGGCCGGCGGCGGCGGGTCCGAGATACGTGACGACGGGCAGGAGCGCGTTACGCAGCGCGTGGACGAACCAGACGCGCAGCGGCGGCACGCCCTTGGCGCGCGCGGTGCGCACGTAGTCCAGCGAACGCACCTCCATGAGCGA
>JBDKIN010000054.1:0-3885 GCA_039797095.1 Verrucomicrobiota bacterium | reverse complement strand
CCGGGCACGTTCACCCGCAACTTCCTCGTGCGGGACGGCGGCGCGGGCTTCCACAGCAACCGTCTCGTCGATCCGTTCGTCATCAATGCCGCCGACCAGATCGACTTCGATGACGCCGGCTCGGCGAATCCCCGTCCGCTCACCCTCTCGGGAACGAGCACGCTGGCGAACACCTACAACGGCGACCTGCTCGACAATGCCGACGCCTCACGCGCCTTCTCGGCGATCGTGAAGAACGGCGTGGGTCAGTGGATCGTCGAGGGCGCGGGCGCCACGCTCGCTCCGGACGCGGAAGTGAACGTCAACGGCGGCGTCCTCGGCTTCTACCTGAACGCCTTGGGCACCTCCGCCAGCACCGGAGGCATCAACCTCGCCAACAACTCGACCCTGCGCTGGGAAGCGACGAACAACCAGGACCTCGGCGCGCGCCTCAAGGTGCTCGACGGCGCCTCGGCCACGATCCAGGTCGAGAACAACACGACCTTCAGCGGTGGCCTCGACTTCGCGGCCGGCGCCAACACGGGCACGGGCGCCCTGGTCAAGACCGGCGCGGGCAACCTCGTCCTCGCCGCCGCGGCCGGCGCCTTCTCCGGCGGCTTCACGGTCGCGCAGGGCACCGTGACGGTGAACCAGACCGGCGCCCTCGGCACCGGTACGGCGACGGTCGGCAGCGGCGCGACGATGGTCGTGAACAATGCGGTCACGAACAACATCGTGGTGTCCGGCGCCGGTATGGCTCCTTCCGGCGGCCAGCTGGTCGCCTCGGCGGCCGTAGGTAATGTGACCGTCGGTTCTGGTGCCACCATCGGCCGCGGTCCGACCATCGGCAGCTTCACTGCCACGGGCATGACCGTCGCGGGCGGCGCTCGTCTCGAGTTCAAGATCTGGGACATCAACACCCAGGTCGCGGGCGTCGGCTACGACCAGTACGCGTTCGGCAACCTCGACCTCAGCGGCGCTTCGGTGACCAACAAGGTCGTGATCAAGCTGATCTCGATGTCCAGCGCCTCGACGCTTGGGGCTGCCGGCAACCTGTCCCTCCTGCAGGGTGTCGAAGGTATCCAGACGTTCAGCTTCGGTTCGTTCAACACCGGCAGCCTCAACCTCGGCGCCAATAACAGCGCCAACATCAGCGACCTGTTCACGTTCGACACCAGCCAGTTCACCTACACCGGTGGCGCGGCCTCGGCGGCGAGCCTCTGGGCGATCGACTTCGACACCACCAACGGCGCGATCACGCTGACCGCGGTGCCTGAGCCCTCGACCTACGGTCTCGGACTCGGCGCCCTGGCCCTCGCGGCCGCCGCGATCCGCCGCCGCCGTCAGACGAAGAAGGCCTGAGGACACGAGGATACGAGGGCCTGAGGACACGAGGGCTCGAGGATAGGGAAGGGCGGCTTCGGCCGCCCTTTTTTGTGCCCCGCGTTTTCATCCTTCAATCCGGCCCCCGTGTCGCTAGGTTAGGCTCAAGTCCGCCCCGACCCATGTACCCCGTTGCTCCGTCCGCCCGTTTCGACCGCCGTGGTTTCCTCGCCGGCGCGGCCTGGCTGTCGGTGGCGGCCCTTTCGACGCAGCGCTCCTTCGGTCGTCCGTTCCTGGGCGCCCGGCTCGACGCTTATCCTTTCACGCTCGGCGTCGCGTCGGGCGATCCCGCGCCCGATGGCTTCGTGATCTGGACGCGACTCGCGCCCAAGCCGCTGCAGCCCGACGGCGGGATGCCGGCCGAACCCGTCGAGGTATGCTGGCTGGTCGCCGAGGATGAGAAGTTCGAGCGTGTCGTCCGCAAGGGCGTCCATGTCGCCACGCCGGAGTGGGGTCACTCGGTCCACGTCGAAGTCGAAGGGCTCGCGGCCGACCGCTGGTATTGGTATTCTTTCACGGCGGGCGGCGAGGTCAGCCCGGTCGGACGTTCCCGGACGTTCCCGCGCCGCGAGGCCGACGCCGCTAAGCTCCGCTTCGCCGTGGCTTCTTGCCAGCATTTCGAGCAGGGCCTGTTCACCGCCTACGACCACATGGCCAAGGAGGACCTCGACGCCGTGGTCTTCCTCGGCGACTACATCTACGAGTCCAAGGGCCAGGACCGGCGGCCGCGGAAGCATCTCGGCGACGAGATCATGACGCTCGGCGACTACCGTGTCCGCTACGCCCAGTACCGCGGCGATCCCGCGCTGGCCCGGATGCATGCGCTCGCGCCGTGGATCCTCACCTGGGACGATCACGAATTCGACAATAACTGCGCCGGCGACATCTCGGAGGAGAAGGGCGTCGACCGGGAGTCCTTCCGGCGGCGCCGCGCGGCCGCCTATCAGGCCTATTACGAGCACATGCCCTTGCGCCGCGCCGCGCTGCCCAAGGGGCCGGACATGCTGCTCTACCGCCGCATCCCCTTCGGCCGGCTCGCCGATTTCTTCGTCCTCGACACCCGCCAGTATCGCACCGACCAGCCCATGGGCGACGGCCATCATCCGAACGATCCGGCGCAGATGGATCCGGCCGGGACGATGCTCGGCAAGGCCCAGCGGGAGTGGCTTTTCCGCGGCCTGCAGGGCTCGCCTTCGCGCTGGAACGTCCTGGCCCAGCAGGTCATGGTCGGCCATGTCGACCGCAAGGCCGGCCCTGAGGAGGCTTTCCAGATGGACCAGTGGCCGGGGTATGAATTCGAGCGGCGCCGGCTTCTGCGGCATTTCCGGGACGCGCAGGTGCGCAACCCCGTCGTGCTGACCGGCGACATCCATGCCAACTGGGCCAACGAACTCGTGCTCGACTTCGAGCGTCCCGAGCAGGGCTCGGTCGGCACGGAATTCGTGGGCACTTCGATCACCTCCGGCGGCGACGGCGCCCTCGCGCCCAAGACGCTGGCGGACACCTATCGCGAGAATCCGTTCGTCAAGTTCCACAGCACCGAGCGCGGCTATCTCGTCTGCGAGGTCACGCCCCAGGCGTGGCGGACGGATTACCGCGCCGTCGAGTTCGTCACCAAACCTGGCGCCCCTCTGCGGACCCGTGCCACCTTCGTCGTCGAAGACGGCGCGCCCCTCCTCCGCAAAGCCTGAACTTCATCATGATCAAAAGCATCCTCACCATCGCGACGGCCCTGCTGGCCTTCGCCTCATCGTCCGCGGCCGAACCGGCGCGGGACGTGACGTTCTACCTCGTCTCCGACACCCACGTGGGGATGAACTACCGCAAGACGACGCCGCCCTTCGGCTCCGATGAGTTCAACGCGCACGTCGCCAAGACGTTGGAAGTCCTCGCCAAGGTGCCGGGTACGGCGTGGCAGGAGGGCCCGGTGGCCGAGGCGATGAAGGGCAAGGGTCCGGTGCCTCGTCCGCTCGGGATGCTCGTCGCCGGCGACCTCACCGAGGTCGGCAACGCCGCCCAGTGGGCAGATTTCGACCGTCTCTTCCCATGGAAGGGCACGACTCCGGCCAAGTACCCGACCTTCGCGCTGGCCGGTAATCATGACGGCGGCAACGCCGGCCCGGTGCGCCAAGGCCTGCGCCAGCGTAACCGCGAGATGGCCGCGGCCGGCCTGCTCACCGCTTCGGAGGACGGCCTGCATGCTTCGTGGAACTGGCAGGGCGTCCACTTCATCAACGTCAACCTTTATGGCGGCGACGGCGCCAAGGAAGGCGCCAAGGAGACCTCGATGTGGAATCCGGAGGGCGGTCTTTCCTTCCTCAAGTCCCGGCTCGCCAAGATCGGTCCCGCCGAACCGGTGGTCATCGTGCAGCATCTCGACTTCAGCGCCCGCAGCACCTGGTGGGATCAGCCCAAGCGCAAGGCTTTCTACGATGCCATCAAGGGCCACAAGATCATCGCGCTCCTGCACGGCCACACGCACGACATCACCCGCCTGAAGTTCCCCGAGGACAAGGACTACGC
>JBDKIN010000053.1:0-5648 GCA_039797095.1 Verrucomicrobiota bacterium | reverse complement strand
CCGGATCCGAAGAAGGCGATCTCGGACGGGCCCTCGCAGGTGCCGCTCGCGGAATTCCCGGCCCTCGTGGAATCCTGCCTGCGCGTCTGGAAAGCCGTCCGCGCCTAAGCGGTCAGCTTCGCGATCGCCGCTCGGTCCGGCTTGCCGCTCGCGTTCGTCGGCATGACCGGCACGAACACATAGCTTCGCGGACGCGCGGCGGGCTCGAGCTGTTCGCAGGCCTTGCGCAGCGCGGCTTCGGCCTCAGGTCCGGCCACGACGCAAGCGGTTACGAGTTCGCCCCACGTCGCGTCAGGGAGGCCCAGCACGAGCGCTTCCCGCACGAGTCCGGTCGCGAGCAACGCCTGTTCGACGCGGGCGGGGTCGACCTTCTCTCCGCCGGTGACGATCACGCGGTCGGCGCGACCGGTGATGCGCACGCTCCCATCGGCGGCCACGTCGCCGCGGTCGCCGCTCGTCCACGGATTCGTCATCGGGCCGTCAGGCCAGACTCCCAGTCCGAGCGAAGAGCTGGCGATGGTGATGAGGCCATCGCTGGTCGCCGCGAAGCGTACGCCTGGAAAAGGAGCGCCCCGCACGGCTTCACCCGACCAGATTTTTTCCGGCGGACAGAGCGCGCAGGCGGCCGCGGTCTCGGTCGCGCCATAAGTGAGGAAGACGGGCAGGCGACGCGCCCGGATCTCGGAGAGCAACGGCGCAGGCACGGCCGAGCCGCCGAGCAAGACGACCTGGAAGCGTCGGAGCCACGCTTCGCCGTCGGCGTGCGCGAGGAGACGTGTCAGCTGCGCGGGTACGAGCGAGATGACCCTGGTGCCGTCAGCAGGCAGATCGATGGAGGGCAGGGTGGCGCCTTCGGGGAACCGTCCGTCGATGACCTGGTGTCGTCCGCCGGTCACGCGTGCGCGGACGGCCGGCAGGAAGCCGCTGACATGCCACGGCGGCGTGCACGTCACGCCATGCAGCACGGGCGAAAGGCCGCGGGCGACGAGCGCGTCGCGTAGGCTGAGCGCGGCGGCGCGGAGCGTCTCGCCGGAATGGATGATGAACTTCACCTTCCCGCCGGTGCCTCCGGTGGGGATCATCACGCGCCCGCGCCAGTTGAGCGGAAAATCGCAGGTGCCCAGACCGCGCGGCTCCAAGGTCGTGCCGAGGATCGTCGTGCCTCGGGGAATCTGGCGGGCGGCTTCTTCGCGTTCGGCCCCGGCCCAGTGCGGATTGCCCAAGAACACCGGCAGGCCGGCGTCATGCGCCTGCAACGCTGCGCGCAGATGCTCCGCATGGCCAGGCTGGAAGACCGCGACGGCGCTCATGTGAGTTCCTGCCAGAAGCCCGCCCAGTCGTAGCCAGGGAGGCCACCGGCCATCGCGCCGCCCGCATGGCGATCACGGCCATCATTCTCGAAGCGCCCGAGCGTGTCGAAGCCGACGGTGCCGGCCTGCGGATCCTGCGCGGCCAGCCAGAGCGCGCCTTGGCGGCCGATCGCGGTCTCGAAGCAGGAGGAATAGACGACGGCGCCCGCGTGCGCACCGCGCCAGGCACGGAGTTCGTCCCAGTCGCCGGCGAGCAGCGGCTTGACGACGACGGTCCCGGCCCAGTCGACGCCACCCGGAGTGAGGAACGATTCATCCAGCGCGATCTTATCCGGTCCGAGTGACGCGTAGCCCGGGTGTCCGACCGGCAGGGGCTGTTCGAGGAACTCGACCTGCTCGTGGGCGCGGGCGAACTCCGCCCAGCGTCGTGCGGCTTGGAGGTCCAGGGAGCCATTCGCGTCGAGGCGCAGTTTGCCGGGGAAGCGCGCCGCTGCCGTGCGGATCGCTTCTTCGGAAGTCTCCGGCGAGATCTTGATCTTCAGGGTGCGGAAGCCCGCGGCGACCTTCGCCTCGGTTTCGACGACGGAAAGGGTCAGCAGGCCGGCGCAGGGCAGGCTGCCTCCATAGCCGGCGATCTGGCTCCAGTGCCGGCAGCTGGAGAGCGCCGCCGAGAGGCAGGGCAGGGGTGCCGGCGAAGCGGCCACGGCGGCGAGCAGATGGGGCAGGTTGCCCTGGGCTGAACGGAGGAACTCCAACGATTGCTCGACGGTCTCGGTCGGGAAGCCCGGCCACGGGGCGATCTCACCATAACCCGTGCCTTGGTCGGATTGCGTCCGTAGCAGGATGCGGTCCACGCTGTCCACGGCGCCAGCGCCGGTCACGATCGCGGAGCGCAGTCGGCGACGGACACGTTTGAAGTCGAAAAAGCCGCCGGTCATGGCACGAATAGACGGCAATCCGGACAAACTCGCAAAATCAATTTGCCACCCCTTGGGGGGGTGCCTAACACCCTTGGGGGAAACCGACCACTCATGGCCTCCTCGAAATCCAAGGGCCGCGTTTCCCTCGACGAACGCTTTTACCTGTCCGCGGACAACTTCTTCCCCGCCAACGCCGGCCTCGGCCTGACGTATGACGACGTCTCCCTGGCCACCCGCTACTCCGAGGTCCTGCCCCGGATGACGCGCCTCGACTCGTCCCTGTCCGACGCCCTCCCGCTCTCCCTGCCGATCGTGTCCTCCGACATGGATACGGTCACCGAGCACCGCATGGCCATCGCGATGGCCCTCAACGGCGGCCTCGGGCTCCTGCACTACAACATGGCGGAAGCCGACCAGGTCGCGGAAGTGCGCCGGGTCAAGAACCACATCCACGGCATGATCGGCGACCCCGCCGTCGTCTCGGCCGACGATACCATCGCCGAAGTCCTCGCCCGCATCGAACGCGACGGCCTGGCCTTCAGCACCTTCCCCGTCACCTCCCAGGATGGCACGCTCCTCGGCCTCCTGCCCGGCAGCGCCGTCAAGGAACGCCACGGCCAGCGCAAGGTCGTCGCCGTCATGATCCCCCGCGACAAGGTCTTCACCGTCGCGGAGAAGGACCTCGGCAAGGACCCGATCGCCACCGCCGACCGCAAGTTCTCCGACCACGTCGGCCAGAACAAGCTCCTGGTCGTCGACGCCAAGAACCGCCTCCGCGGCCTCTTCACCCTGAGCGACATCGAGCGCATCTCCGAAGAGTCCCGCGCCCATGTGCGCCCGACCCGCGACGCTGATTTCCGTCTGCGTGTCGGCGTCGCCGTCTCGGTGCCCCGCACGGCCGACGGGGAGATCGACCGCACCCGCCTGCTCGCCCATGTCGGCGCGCTCGTCGCCGAAGGCGCCGATGCCCTGGCGATCTCGACCGCCCACGGCCACACCAAGGGCGTCGGCGACGCGCTGCGCCTCCTTCGCAAGTCCCATAAAGGCCTGACGCTCATCGCCGGCAACGTCACCAGCGGCGAAGGCGTCGAATTCCTCGCCGCGGCCGGCGCCGATACGGTCAAGATCGGCCAGGGCCCCGGTTCCATCTGCACGACCCGCATCGTCGCGGGCGTCGGCATCCCGCAGCTCACCGCGCTCTACGTCGCCTCCCGCGCCGCCGCCAAGAAGGGCGTGCGTATCCTCGCCGACGGCGGCATCACGAAGAGCGGCGACATCGTCAAGGCGCTCACGCTCGCCGACGCGGTCATCCTCGGCGGACTCCTCGCCGGCTCGCGCGAAGCGCCGGGCAAGCTGATGGAGATCAACGGCAAGACTTATAAGGAATACCGCGGCATGGGTTCCCATGAAGCCATGCGCAAAGGTTCGGCCGCCCGCTACGGACACTCCGCCAACGGCAAGTTCAGCAAGGTCGCCGCGGAAGGCATCGAAGCGCTCAAGGAAGTCTCGGGCACCGTCGACCAGGTCCTCGGCACGCTCGCCGGCGGCATCCAGAGCGGCCTCGGCTACTTGGGCGCCGCCAATCTCGCCGAACACCGCAGGCGCGCCCGCTACATCCGCGTCACGCCTGCCGGTCAGCGCGAAGCCGCCCCCCACGACGTCATCGAGATCAAGGCCGGCTCCTGATTCGTCCATGTGTGCATCTTTACCAGACCGGGCAGCAACTACCATGACCGCTATTTTCCGAGGTCTGCTCCTCTTCCTCTTCGGCGCGCTCGTCGGCGCCGCGGGCATCTTGTTCCTGACGCCGAGCTTCCAGGTCGACGTCCGGCGTGGCGATGCTGCGATCAAGCCCATCGATCTCGGTCCGCGCGTCGCACCGCCGACGCCGGCGCCGGCAACGGTCGCCGTAGCCGTGCCTAAGCCGGTCGCGCCCGCCCCGACTCCGGTCGCCACGGTCGCGCCCGCCGCCTCGCCGCCGCCCGCGCCGGCCCCGGCCACCGTCACGGCGGAGCCCGCCCTCGATTTCGCCGCGATCTCCCGTTATCTGATTCTCTGGCCGACCGCCGTCACGGTGAAGACCCCGACGACGGTGGTCGTGAATGTCGAAGGCCAGAAGCCCCAGGACCTGGCCCTCGAGGCCGGTGCGGTGTTGCAGCTTACCCGCGTGCTGCCGACCGGTCAGCTTGAGGTCCGCGCCAAGGGCGCGAAGTTCGAGATCAAGAGCACGTCCACGGACTTCGCCGCCGAACTCGGCAAGCGCGTTTCCGAACTCGTCGCGAAGGGCACGAAGTTCGATTCGCCTTATCCGACCGCGGCGGCTGCCGCCACGCCGGAGCCCGCTCCCGCCGCCAACCCCGTCGCGGCTGTCGCACCGGTCGTCGTCACGCCCAAGCGTCCGCTGACTCTCGCCGAACGCATCGACGTCCTGTACGGACGTAAGCCGACCGAGCCGGAAGCGCCCGTCGTTCCTTCGGCGCCGGCCGCTCCCGCCGCCCCCGCCGCCCTCGTCACGCCGGCTCCGATGCCGGCGCCGGCCACGCCGATCATCCCCGCCGCCACGCCGGCCCCGGCTGCTACGCCCTCCTCCGAGCCGACTGCCCGCGAAGCCGCCAAAGTGGAAGAAAAGGGCAAGGACCTCGACCGGAAGATGAACCAGCTCTTCAAGTGACCTGCCTGTGAGTCACGCGAAGATCTTTTCCTGGAACGTCAACGGCGTCCGCTCGGCCCTAGGCAAGGGGCTCGCTGACTTCATCACGTCCGCCGATCCCGACGTGCTCTGCCTGCAGGAGACCAAGTGCGAGACGGCCGTCGCGTCGACCCTCGGCCTGGCTTTCCCGCATCAGTTCTGGCACGAGGCCGAGAAGAAGGGTTACTCCGGCACCGCAGTGCTTTCGAAGACCGCGCCGCTTTCCGTCGCGACCGACTTCCCCGGCGATCATCCGCCCGAAGGCCGCGTGGTGACGGCGGAGTTCAACGGACTCTTCGTCGTCAGCGCCTACGTCCCGAATTCCCAGCGCGAACTCGAACGCCTCGGCTACCGCCTGCAGTGGGACGCCGATTTCCGGAAATACCTCGCGCGTCTCGCGAAGAAGAAGCCGGTCGTCGTCTGCGGCGACCTCAACGTCGCCCACGCCGAGATCGACCTGGCGAATCCCTCCACGAACCGCCGCAACGCGGGCTTCACCGACGAAGAGCGCGAGTCTTTCGGCCAGTTGCTCGAGCAGCACGGCTTCACGGATACTTTCCGCGCCCAGCATCCGACCCTCGCGCAGCGTTATAGCTGGTGGTCCTACCGCCCCGGCATTCGCGCCCGGAACATCGGCTGGCGCTTGGATTACTGCCTGACCTCCGACGGCCTGAAGTATTCGCAGCCGGACATCCACGACAAGGTCACCGGCTCGGACCATTGCCCGGT
>JBDKIN010000052.1:0-10152 GCA_039797095.1 Verrucomicrobiota bacterium | reverse complement strand
TGGATTCCAAGGCCGGAATGATTCCTTCGGTGCGCGAAAGCAGCTGGAAGCCTTCGAGGCACTCGTCGTCGGTCGCGTAGGCGAACTCCAAGCGACCCTTGTCGCGATAGTAAGCGTGCTCAGGGCCGACGGCGGCGTAATCCAAGCCGGCGGAGACGGAGTGCGTGCCTTCGATCTGCCCTTCCCCATCCATGAGGATGTTGGTCATGCAACCCTGCAGCACGCCGAGGCGTCCGCCCGCGAAACGCGCGGCATGTTCGCCGCGGGCGATGCCGCGGCCGCCGGCTTCGACCCCGATGAGACGCACGCCCGGCTCGTCCAGGAACTCGAAGAACGCGCCGATGGCGTTGGAGCCGCCGCCGACGCAGGCGACGATGGCGTCCGGGAGACGGCCTTCGGCGCGCAGGATCTGCTGCTTGGATTCGATCGAGATGATGCGATGGAAATCACGGACCATCATCGGATACGGATGCGAGCCATAGGCCGTGCCGAGGATGTAATGGGTCTCCCGGACGTTGGTGACCCAATCACGCATGGCCTCGTTGACGGCCTCCTTGAGCGTGCGCTGACCGGCTTCGACGCCACGGACTTCGGCGCCCATGAGGCGCATGCGGTACACGTTCAGGGCCTGACGCTCCATGTCGGTCGCGCCCATGTAGATGACGCACTTGAGGCCGAAACGGGCGCAGACCGCGGCGGTCGCGGTGCCGTGCTGGCCGGCGCCGGTTTCGGCGATGATGCGCTTCTTCCCCATGCGCACGGCGAGCAAGGCCTGGCCGATGACGTTGTTGATCTTATGCGCTCCGGTGTGGAGCATGTCCTCGCGCTTGAGGTAGATGCGGGCACCGCCGACATGCTTGGTCAGCGATTCGGCGTGGTAAAGCCCGGTGGGACGTCCGGCGTAGTCCCGGAGCATGTCGGCGAAAGCCTGCTGATACTCCGGGTCGCGCCGGGCCTCGTCGTAGGCCTTGGTCAGGTCCAGGAGCGGGGTCATCAGCGTCTCCGGGACGTACATCCCGCCGAACTGACCGAAACGGCCGCGGGCGTCCGGCACGCGGAAGCGAGCTTCAGTGGTCGGGATGAGGCTGGAGGCCGACATGGTGATGCCTGCATAAAGCGAGAACCTCACCTAAGGGCAAGCGACAAGGGCTTTTGACGGCTTTCCTTGCCCCGGCACGGGCATGAGCCTAGTGCTCGCCCATGCTTCGTCTCGCCTTCGGCTTGTGGCTGCTGTCCTCCCTGCCCGCTTTGGCGGGTTATGGTCCGACGGTGCCGCCTGAAGAAATGCGACGAGAGTTCACCTACTCTCGCGCCCTCGTTACGGGCACGGTCGAAGGGGTCACGGAATACCTGCCGGTCAGTTCGACCGGTCACATGATCCTCAGTGACAGCCTGCTCGGCGTCCCGAAGTTAGCCGATGTCACCGTGTCTGGCGTCACCGACCGCAAGGGCCGGTCAGTCTCGATGGAACGGGTCGCCGACGATTACATCGTCATCATCCAGCTCGGCGCGATTCTCGCCGTGCTCGCGGCGTTCTTCGGACGCGTACGCGGCGTGCTGACGGGGCTTTGCCGTGGCGACGGCCAGGCCGTCTCCCTCGCCTCCGCGATCCTGGTCGCGTTCATTCCGGCCGCCCTGCTCGGCTTCCTGTTCAAGGATATCATCACGGCTTATCTGTTCTCGGTCGAGGTCGTCGCCGCCGCTTTGGTGGTAGGTGGTCTGGTCATCCTCGTCGCCGAACATCTGCTGCCGAACAAGCCTGCCGAATCCGCCGATGAAGTGGCCGGAATCGGCTGGCGTCCGGCTTTGACCGTCGGCCTATGCCAGTGCTTCGCTTTGATCCCGGGCACGAGCCGCTCGCTCGCGACCATCCTCGGCGGCCGAGTCGCTGGTCTTTCTCATGCCGCCGCGACGGAGTTCTCCTTCCTCGTCGGCCTGCTCACCCTTTCCGCCGCTTCGGTATATAAGATGTGGTCGCTCGGACCCGCGCTCACCCAGGTCTACCCCGCCGGCCCGGCGAGCGTCGGGCTGCTCGTGGCCGCCGTCACGGCCTTCGTCTCCGTGAAATGGCTGGTCGGATATGTCTCGCGCCGCGGCCTCGGCGTGTTCGCCTGGTATCGTATCGCCTTAGGCGGCACGATACTGGCGTTCCTCGCGCTGAAGTGAAGCCGGCTCAGGTGCCGAGTTCGAAGCCCTTGCGGTATTCGCGGCGGACGTAGGCGTCGGCATCCTTGTCGTTCGTCACGCGCATCTGCGGACCATCCCAGAGCAGCTTGCGGTCGGGATAACGCGACGCGAGGTTGCCCATGAGCACCATCTCGGAGAGCGGGCCGGAGTAATCGAAGTTGGAGGAAGCGGCCGGTCCGCCCTTGCACGCGCGGATCCAGTCCTTCTCGTGGCCGGAAGAATTGCCCGGGATGCGGGGCAGCGTCTTCGCGAGCTTCTTGGACGCGTCGCGGAGGTCCGGGTTGAGGATGCGCGGATTGAGTCCGTAGCAGCCGCACACCAGCTTGGCTTTGTCGCCGATGAAGAGACAGCCGCCGTTGGGGTCGCCGAAGGGCATGTCATCTTCGAGCTCATCGGGACGCTGCGGCATGAGGCCCCCGTCCCACCAGGTGAGCGTCACGGGCGGCATCTCGCCGCGGGCCGGGAACTTGAAGCGCACGACCGAGGAGCGCGGATAGGATTCGAACTTGCCGGTGGTCTTCTTGCCGAAGGTCTCGAAGACGGTCGAGACGTTGCCTTCGACGCTGATCGGGTAACGCAGGTCGAGCGCCATGAAGGCCGGGTCGATGATATGGCAGCCCATGTCGCCGAGCGAACCGGTGCCGAAATCCCACCAGGCGCGCCACTTGCCGGGGTGGTAAGAGGCGTGGAACGGACGCAGCGGCGCCGGACCGCACCACTGATCCCAGTCCATGCCTTCGGGGGCCTTCTGCGCTTCGGAGGGACGGTCCATCTCGCTGCTCTGCGGCCAGATCGGACGGTTCGTCCAGGTGTGCACTTCGCGGACCTTGCCGATGAGGCCGGCGGCGATCCATTCGGTGACCTGACGGATACCTTCGCCGGAATGCCCTTGGTTGCCCATCTGGGTCACGACCTTGTACTTATGTGCCGACTCGGTGAGGATGCGGGCTTCGAAGACGGAATGGGAGATCGGCTTCTGCACGTACACGTGCTTGCCTCGGCGCATGCACTCCATCGCGATGTAGGCGTGCGAATGGTCGGGCGTGGCGATGATGACCGCATCGATGTCCTTCTGCTGGTCGAGCATCTTGCGGAAGTCCGTGAACAGGGCGGCCTTCGGGAACTGCTTGATCGTCCCGGCGCAGCGGCCGAGGTCCAGGTCGCAGAGCGCGACGATGTTCTCGTCGGCGGAGTTCTTCACGTTGCTGCCGCCGACGCCGCCGAAACCGATGGCGGCGATGTTCAGTTTCTCGTTGGGCGAGACCGTCCGGCCGGCGGAATGGAGCCAAGGGCGGGAGACCGCGAAGGCCGCGGCGGCCATGCCGGACTGGCGAAGGAAGGAACGACGATCGAGCTGGGGTGTCATGGGGTTGGGGTAATGATGGATTATGAGTCGTCGGACCGGCCGCAAGTTCCATGCGGGAGCTCGCCGACCTACGTTCCGCCCGGGCTGGCGAAGGTCGGACTCGGTCCGACGGACCCTGATGTGAACAGGTCAGGTGGTCAGGCCGCCAGGGGCGGCCTATGTCGCTGTCTGGTTGAATCTTATGACGGACTGGACGCGCCTTCCGTGGCCGAAGTTTCGTTTGACTATGCTGTGAATAAACTGTTCATAAAGGAAACCACCACGACCCTGATGTTCAAGCGCTTCCCCGGGCTATTCAACCAAGCCATCGGCATCGACCTCGGTACCGCGAACACCCTCGTGTTCCTCAAGGACCGCGGGGTCGTCCTGCGTGAACCTTCCGTCGTCGCCATCCGCACGAGCACCCGCAAGCCCATCGCCGTCGGCAACGAGGCCCGCATGATGCTCGGTCGTACGCCGGGCGACATCCAGGCCCTGCGTCCGATGAAGGACGGCGTGATCGCCGACTTCGAGATCAGCGAGCACATGCTCCGCTACTTCATCGGCAAGGTCGCCCGCAAATCCCTCTTCACCAATCTCACCGTCGTCGTGGCCGTGCCTTATGGCATCACCGCGGTCGAGCGTCGAGCCGTCATGGATTCGGCTTACCGCGCCGGCGCCGATGACGTCATCACCATCCCTGAGCCGGTCGCTTCCGCCATCGGCGTCGGCCTGCCGGTCGAAGAACCTACGGGCTCGATGATCGTCGACATCGGCGGCGGCACCACCGAAGTCGCGGTGCTTTCCCTCGGCGGCATCGTCCACGCCCGCTCCATCCGCGTCGGCGGCGACGAGTTCGACATGTCGATCATCAAGTACATCCGCAACTCGTACAACCTGATCATCGGTGAACGCACCGCGGAAGAGATCAAGATCAAGATCGGCTCCGCCTACGCGCTGGAGCAGGAGCTCACCTTCGAAGTCAAGGGCCGCGACAATGTCACCGGCCTGCCCCGCCAGCTGCACCTCACCTCCCAGGAGGTCCGCGAGGCCATGGCGGACAACATCAACCAGATCATCGAAGCGGTGAAAGGTTCGCTCGAGCGCATCCCCCCGGAACTTTCCTCCGACCTCGTCGACCGCGGCATCGTGCTCGCCGGCGGCGGTTCGCTGATCCGCAAGATCGACCGCGCCATCTCCGAGGCCACCGGCCTGCCCGTCTTCGTCGCCGAAGACCCTCTTTGCGCCGTCGTCAACGGCACCGGCAAGATCCTCGCCAACTCCTCCCGCTGGAGCGGTCGAGACTAAGCCCCGCTCGCGGGCCTTCCCGCCATGGACCAGAACCGCCAAGGAGCCCGCGCCTCCTACGTCGTCCTCGCCGTCTTCGTGGCGGGTTGGATCCTCCTGCCCAGCGCCGTCCGCCGCTTCAACCGGGAGGCTTTCGTCGAATTCCAAGCCCCGGCCCTTCATCTGGTCGGCAAGTCGCGCGACCTCGCGACTTTCTGGGAGAAGAAGAGCCGCAGTTCCGAAGAACTCGTCGCCGCCGGACGTGACCTCGCGCGCATCAACGCCGCCCTGGAGATCAAGCTCAAGGGCATGGAGGACGTCCGCCGCGAGAATACCCGCCTCCGCGAGGTCACCCGTTACAACGTCCCCGCCGATTACCTTTCCGTCGTCGCCCGCGTGGCTACGCGCGACAGTTCGTCCTGGTGGCAGCGCATCGTGATCCGCAAGGGTCGTAACGACGGCATCCGCCCCGGCGCACCGGTCGTCTTCGGTGACACCGTCGTCGGCCGGGTCACCGCGGTCCATCTCACGACCAGCGAGGTCGACTTGGTCACGAGCCCGGGCTTCCGTTGCACCGCCTACCTCGAAGGCGACGACCAGAACCGCATCGTGCTCATCAACGGTGTCGCCGCGAATTCGCTGGGCACCGCCAAGGCGCGCGTGAGCGTCATTCCTTACGACTACCTGCTGCCCGCCGGTACGCCCGCCCGCGTGACCACGACCGGCATGGGTGGCGTCTTTCCCAGCGGACTGACCTTGGGTTATCTCGATGGCGGCGCTTACGCGACGCAGGTCGGCAACTTCAAGGAAAGCCTCCTCGTCCCTTCGCGTGACCTTTATAACCTGCAGGAAGTCTCCGTGCTGGTCCCGATCATCCAGACGCCCGGCGAAGCGCTGATGCAGGGCGACCAATTCCAGTGACGATGGGCTGGGCTTGGCTGATCCTCCTGTTGGCGACTTACCCCTGGCTGCTCGGCGCGGATCTCGCCAGCGATACCCTCGCCTCTTCGTCGCTCGTCGTCTTCGTCAGCGGTACCTGCCTGATCGCTCCCTCCCGTCGGCTCAAGCGCTGGCAGTGCGTCCTGTTCGCCGCCGGCCTGGGCTTCCTTTTCGAGGCCCGTCGGCCGATCCCCGATGGGACGTTGGCGCTGACCCTCGTCGCGGCCGCGATTTTCCTGTCTTCCAACCGTCCGCTGCTGCGCAGTACGCCGCGGATGTTGCAGGGTGCGGCCATCGTCAACGTCGCCGCCTGCCTGGTCTGGTATCTTGCGGCGGCTTTCGCGGCCGACGCCCCGGCGGATGGCGCCGCGGGGCATCTGTTCGGCCAGCTCTTGTTGGCTGGAGTCGTCGGTACCCTCGGCTTGGTGCCGGTGGCCTTGACGCAGAACGCTGCCATGGACCGACTGGGCGTGCCGCCCGCCCCTGAACAGCCATGAGGGAACGCGCTGACACCAAGGTGCTTCCTTCGACTCCGGTCGATCGCCTCCGACTGTACGCGGTCTTCGGTCTTTTCTCGCTCGGCTTCCTCTACGTCGTCGGCGGACTCGCCTATCGGCAGCTCATCCAAGCCAACGACCTGAAGGAACAGTCCGACAACCAGAGCCGGCGCATCGTCCTCCGTCCGCCGGCCCGTGGACGTATCTACGACCGCAATGGTTTCGTGCTCGTCGACAATCGCGCCCGTTGGAGCGTGAAGGCCGACCTCGCCGCGCTGCAGAAGGAATTCCGCTCCGAGTATCTCCGGCTCCTCGCCGCCGAGCGCGCCCGTCAGGCGGTGCAGGTGGACACCGAGCGCGTCATGGAGCTCGCGCGCGTCAACGTCCTCCAAGGCTGGCTTAATAAGGTCTGGTTCGTCATCGACGAGAACCAGCGAAAGACCGTGCGGAAGCCCGCCCCGGGCAAGTCGAGTCCCTTGGCTCCGCCCGGAGAACGAAAGGTGAACATCGAAGACCTCCGCAAGCACCTGCGCGAGCGTCGTGCCCTGCCCTTCACGCTGGTCGCCGACCTGGCCTTCCCCGTCGCGAACGTGCCGTCCGGTCCGGACGAAGGCGTCAAGGCCGTCGCGCGCTTCATCGAGCAGTTCCCGGTCGAGGGACCCATCCGCCTGGAGTCGGACATCATCCGCACCTACCCCTATGGCGGCATGGCCGCCCACGTGCTGGGTTACGTGAAGGACTCGGAGGAGCTTCCGCCCAACGTCGAGGACATCGCCGAGGTCCGCAGCGAATCGATGCAGAAGCTGCGTCAGACCGGGAAGACCGGCGCCGCCGGGGTGGAGCTTTCCTACGATCACGTCCTCAAAGGCCTCAGCGGCTGGGAACTCTGGACGAAGACATCTTCCGGCTACAACCAGACCCGGCTTAAGTACAGCGAGCCGGTCCAGGGCAGCAACATCCCCCTCTCGCTTGACCTCCGGATCCAGCGCACGACGGAGAATGCGCTGGCGGAGATCAAGGACACCCAAGGCGTCCCCTTGCCGGCTGCGGCCGTGATGCTCGACGTCCAGACCGGTGAGATCCTCGCGCTCGCCAGCCAGCCGACTTTCGATCCCAACCGGCTGGCCGGACGCATCACCATCGCCGATTACGACGAAGTCGAGAAATCCGGCGCTTGGCTGAATCGCGCGACCCAAGGTCTCTACCCGCCCGGCTCGACGTTCAAGATCGTCACCGCGATCGCCGGCATGCGGAAGAAGGTCGTGGACTGGGACGACATCCTGGAGTGCGGCGCCTTCTACCGCGTCGGTGACCGCGACTTTCCCGAGCACGAGCCCGTCGGCTACGGCGAGGTCGACCTGGACAAGATGCTGGCGATCTCCTGCAACGTCTGGAATTACCAGATCGGCCTCCGCGCCGGACCCGATGCTTTGGCGGCCGAGGCCCGTCGTTTCGGACTAGACACCCCTTTGCTCGAGACCTCCTCCACTGATGGCCCCGGCACGACTTACACCGAGCTTCCCTATGCGGCGGGACGCGGTTTGGTCGTCCCTGATCGCGAATACAAGCTCCGGATCAAGGCCGGTGCCTGGCAGGACGGAGACACCGCCAACTTCTCGATCGGGCAAGGCTACCTGCTGACTACTCCCCTGCACATGGCCTCCTTCGCGGCTTCGTTGGCTCGTGGCGAGACGCGCACCGTTCCGACGATCATCCATGACCCGTCCCGTGACGGCCGTCATCGCGGTTCGACGCCGATCGGGCTGAACAAAGCGCAGCTCGACGCCATCCGCGGAGGCATGGTGCGCTGCGTCGAAGAAGGCACTGGCCGCAGCGCCCGCATCCAAGGCCTGCCGATCGCCGCCAAGACGGGCACTTCCGAATATTTCAAGAAGGGCGAGAAAGCCCACCTCGCTTGGATGATCGGCTACGCCCCGGCGGATCGTCCGGTGGTCGCCTTCTGCGTGCTCGTCGAAGGCCAGCTCGACACCAGCACCTGGGGCGGCAAGACGGCCGGTCCCGTCGTGAAGCAGATGCTGGAGACCTGGGCCGGTACCGGCGAGAAATCGTCGGACGAACCGGCCCGTTAGTCACGGATCAGGACCGGCGTGCCCGAGGCGACGCGTCCGTAAAGACGGATGACATCTTGGTCCGAAAGCAGGACGCAACCATGGCTGTTGGGTTGGCCCAGCTTGTCGGCCTGATTGGTCCCGTGGATGTAGACATAGCGACGATGCGTATCGACGACCCTGCCGGACGCATCGGTGCCTTGGTTGTGACCCGGCTCCAGGCCTTCCAGCCAGAGGATGCGTGAGGTGATCAGGTTATCTTCGGGCGTCGGCCATTCGGCCGACAGCTTACCGGTCGGCTGTCGGGCCTTGAAGACCATCCCTGGAGCCGCCCCGTCGCCGAACTTCTCGGCGACCCGGTGGAGGCCATCCGGCGTCTGGTGGGAATCCTGGACACAGCCGCGGCCCGCTCGGGCGGTGCTGACCACGAAGGTCTCGCAGTGCGTACCCTCGAAAAACCATAGTTTTTGCTGGTCAATCGACACAACGATGCAATGTTCAGCGGCAGGCAGACCCAGCCCTTTCAGGCGTTCGGTCACCTCCTTCTTCAATCCTAACTCGAACTCAGAACATGGCATATCGCATCGGCATCGTGGGCGTGACAGGCGCGGTGGGTCAAGAACTGCTGGCGCTCATGGCCAAGCGGAACTTCCCCGTGGCCGAACTCCGCCCCCTGGCTTCCGCCCGCTCCGCAGGCTCCAAGGTGACCTACGGCGGCAAGGAATGGACCGTCCAGGAAGCCAAGCCGGAGGCCTTCGAAGGCCTCGATTTCGCGGTCTTCAGCGCCGGTGGCTCCATCTCCCTCGCCCTGGCCCCCGAAGCCGTCAAGCGCGGCTGCATCGTCATCGATAACAGCTCGGCCTTCCGCATGTTCCCGGACGTCCCGCTGGTCGTCCCGGAGATCAACGCCCACCATCTCGCGAACCATAAGGGTATCATCGCCAATCCGAACTGCTCCACGGCCATCGCGCTGATGGGTCTGTTCCCGCTTCACCAAGCCTTCGGCCTCAAGCGCTTCTTCGCCTCGACCTACCAGGCCGTCTCCGGCACCGGAGCCGAAGCGATGCGCGAACTCGACGCCCAAGCCCGCGCCTGGGCCAAGGGCGAGACCCTCGCCCCGAAGGTCTACCCGCACACGATCAACTTCAACCTCATCCCGCAGGTCGATTCCTTCCTCGAGGACGGCTACACGAAGGAAGAGATGAAGATGCTCAACGAAGGTCGCAAGATCATGGATCTCCCGGGCCTCAAGGTCACCACCACGTGCGTCCGCGTCCCGGTCTTCCGCGCCCACTCGATCGCGATCAGCGCCGAGTTCGAGCGTCCGGTCGACCTCGCCGTCGCCCGCAAGGCCATCAGCGCCTTCCCCGGCTCCGAGCTCTGCGACGACCCCGCCAACAAGAAGTACCCGATGCCGCTCGACTACGCCGGCAAGGAGAAGTGCGGCGTCGGTCGTCTGCGCAAGGACACCCTCTTCGACAACGGGATCTCCCTCTGGGTCTCCGGCGACCAGCTCTGGAAAGGCGCCGCGCTCAACGCGATCCAGATCGCCGAAGCACTGCACGCCCAGGGCCGCCTCGCCCGCCAGTAACCCGACCATGGCCCGGAGCAACGATCGCGCCCCGCGCCACGCCGACCTGCATAAGCCGGTCCGGCTTTACGACGAGGCGGACATCCCCGCCCTGCTCAAGGACCTCAAAGACCCGCTCATCCTGGTCCTCGACGGCGTGCAGGATCCGCACAACCTCGGCGCTTGCCTCCGTAACGCCGAGTGCGCCGGTTGCGCCTTCGTGGTGATCACCCGCAAGAATTCCGCCCCGGTCACCGA
>JBDKIN010000051.1:0-7983 GCA_039797095.1 Verrucomicrobiota bacterium | reverse complement strand
CGTCGAGAAGCTCGGCCTGCCTTACACCGCCGCCTCGGTGCTCGTGAACGACCGCGCCCTCGCCGAATGGTTCGAGGCCGCCGTGGCCGCGCATCCGACGAACCCGTCGGGCATCGCCAATCTCGTCGCCAACGACCTCCTCCGCGACCTCGCCGCCTCGGCCGGTGCCGCCGGCGCCTTCGACGAAGCGGCGCCGGCCCCCGTCTCGCTGGCGTCCTGCCCGATCAAGCCCGCGCAGCTCGCCGGCCTGGTGAAGCTGACCGACGACGGCGTGATCTCCAAGCAGCAGGCCAAGGAAGTCTTCACCGAGATGTTCAAGACCGGTCAGGACGCCGCCGCCATCGTCGACGCCAAGGGCCTCCGCCAGAACAGCGACACCGGCGAGCTCGAGAAGATCGTCCAGGAAGTCATCGCCGACCCGGCCGTGGCGAAATCCATCGCCGAATACCGCGCCGGCAACGAGAAGGCCATCAACGCGCTCAAGGGCCCGATCATGAAGCGCACGCAGGGCAAGGCCAACCCGGTCCTCATCGATCAGCTGCTCCGCAAGTTCCTCGCATGAGCGAAACTTCCGCTTCCCCGCTGACCGCCGGCATCAAGGCCCTCCGCGACATCGCCCTCCCGCTGGCCGTCATCATGTCCGCCGCGGCCGGCCTGGTCGTCGCCTATTACAACGTCCCGGAGGTCGCCGTCGCGCTCAATCGGATCGGTGCGGTCAATGCCGCCAACCCGATGGCCTTTGCCGCGATCTGCACGGCCATCACCTCGGGACTGATCCCGTGGTGTTTCCGTATGGTCTTTCCTGGACTGCGTCCGACGCACCCGCTCGGCGACCTGATCCATAGCATGGTCTGGTGGGCGCTCATGGGCATGGTCGTCAGTTATTTCTATTCGCTTCAGGCCGCGTGGTTCGGCGCCGAAGCCAATCTTCAGACCGTCCTGCTCAAGGTGTTGGCCGATATGGCCGGCTTCACGATCTTCATCGGTGCGCCGTTCAACGCGATCTCCCACCTCTGGAAGGATTGCGGCTGGGACACCGCTCGCCTGCGCGCGGCGATGGGCCCGGGCTGGTATCGCCGCTTGGTCCTCCCGAACCTGCTCACGAACTACTTCGTGTGGTTCCCCGGCACGCTCATCTTTTACAGCATGCCGACCGACCTCCAGCTGGTCGTCGCCAACTGCATCGGCTGCTTCTGGGCCCTGATGTGCGCCCGGATCGCGGCCCATTCGGGCGTGCCGACCACGGATATCCACGCCTGAGGCTAATTCAGGTCCGGTCGGTAACCCTCGCTTGAATCCCCGCCTCGCTTCGGCGAGCCTCCCCCTGTGCCCGATCTCTTCGGAGAAATCGAACCCGGCGTCGCCGAGGTGGTCCCGTTTGACGGCGGGGCCCGGGCCTACTCGTATTCCGTACCGGCGGCCCTGAAGGACATCCTGAAGGTCGGTCAGCTGGTCCGGGTGCCGCTTGGCGGCCGCACGAGCATCGGTGTCGTCTGGAAATATCCGGCCGAGCCGCCGCCTTCCGCCCGCTTGCGCAGCATCATGACGCTCGAGCATGAGCAGCCGGTGATGACGCCCGACTGCTGTAAGTTGGCCGAGTGGATGGCGAGCTACTACGGCTGCGGCCTGAACTCCGTCCTGGAGACCGTCCTGCCCGCCGCGGTGCGCAAAGGTGTCCGCCCGGTCCTGCGTCGCCTCCTCACGCTCATCGCCCCGCCCGAGGCCGAGGCGCTCGCGAAGCTCCGCAAGAAGGCCCCGCGTCAGGCGCAGGTCATCGATTTCCTGGCCGCGCAGACGGAGCCGGCCGACCGCGCGAAGATGGTCGAAGGACTCGGCGTCGCCCAGCAGGCCGTCGATGCGCTGATCAAGGCCGGCACGGTCAAGGAGGACGCCAGCGTGCTCTGGCGCGTGGCCTACAACGATCCTTACGCCGAAGGGGAGACCATCGCCTCGGCCGGACACACCCTGAATCCCGAACAGGTCGCCGCCGTGGCCTCGGTCACGCAGACTCTGGATTCCAAAGCCTTCCGGGCGCACCTCCTGCACGGCGTGACGGGCTCCGGCAAGACGGAGGTCTACGTGGCGCTCATCCGCAAGGTCGTGGCTGAAGGCGGCTCGGCGATCTTCCTCGTCCCGGAAGTCGCGCTGACGCCGCAGACGGTCGGCCGGCTCCGCTCCCGCCTCGCCGACCTTGGCGCCAAGGTGGTCGTCTGGCATAGCCATCTTTCCGCCGGCGAGCGTTTCGACGCGTGGATGGCGATGTCGCTCGGGCAGGCGAGGGTGGTGGTCGGCGCCCGTTCGGCTGTCTTCGCCCCGCTCCCGAACCTGCGCCTCATCGTGGTCGACGAGGAGCACGAGCCTTCCTTCAAGCAGGGCGAGACGCCGATGTATCATGGCCGTGACGTCGCGGTGATGCGTGCGTCGGTCCTCGGTGCGGCCTGCGTGCTGGGCTCCGCCACGCCTTCGCTCGAGACCTGGAAGAACGCTTCGGCCGGCCGCTACGCCCTCGATGTGATGGCCAAGCGCGTCGATGACCGCCCGATGCCGGCGTTCCGCATCGTGGACATGCGTCGCGAGGTCCTTCACTCGAAGGGCCAGCATATCCTTTCCCGTGAGCTGACCGACGGCATCCGCGCCCGGCTCGAACGCCGCGAGCAGACGATCCTCTTCCTCAACCGTCGCGGGCATTCGCGCTCCCTGGTCTGCCCGGACTGCGGCGAAGCCGTCCAGTGCAAGCGCTGCAGCGTCTCGCTGACGTTGCATCGCACCGACGACACCGCCCGCTGCCATCTCTGCAATCACCAGGAGCGCGCCCCGGTGCTCTGCCCGAGCTGCCGCTCCCCGAAGGTCCGCTGGAAGGGCTACGGGACCCAGAAGGTCGAAGAGACCATCGCCCAGCTCTTCCCACGCGCCCGCGTCGCCCGCATCGACGCCGACACGATGGGCAAGAAGGACCTCTTCCGGAAGGTGCTCTCGGATTTCCGTGCCGGCAAATACGACATGCTCCTCGGCACGCAGATGATCGCCAAGGGCCTCGACTTCCCCCGCGTGACGCTGGTCGGCATCATCGACGCCGATCTCTCCCTGCAGCTGCCGGACTTCCGCGCCGCCGAGCGTACCTTCCAGCTGCTCACCCAGGTCGCCGGCCGCGCGGGCCGTGGTGACCTCGAGGGAGTGGTCGTCGTGCAGAGCTTCCAGCCGGCCTCCGATCCCATCCAGTTCGCCAAGCGCCTCGACTTCCACGGCTTCGCCGCCGCCGAGCTCGAGAAGCGCGCCGAGTTCGGCTACCCGCCGGACCGACATCTCATCCGTCACGTCTTCCGCGGGCGCAACGCCGAGAAGGTCAACTTCGTCGCCGACGCCTGGGTCAAGGAACTCGAGCGCCTGCATCCCGGGCTCTGTGAAATCCGCGGCCCGGCCCCGTGTCCGTTCGAGAAGGTCCAAGACCAGCACCGCGTGCACATCTGGTATCTCGTCACCGGCGTGAAGTCGCTCCTCGCCGCCTTGCTGCCCCTGCGCGCCAAGATACTCGGCGACGAGGACGTCATCGACGTCATCGACGTCGACGCGCAGGATTGTGCCTAAGTTCGGATGACTGAGCGGAGGACTGAATGGAGGACAGCATGGAGGGCTGAGTTGAGGACTGAATTGACAAAAGGAAATGTAAGACAGCGTCCGCAGCTATCCTGACTCTTGATCCATTCAGCCCTCCATTCAGTCCTCAACGCAGCGATCTATCCAGCCCTCTACTCTTCCCTCAGAACCACCGCTTCCGCTTCATCCAGAGGATGATGCCGGTCGCGAGGGCGCCCATGGAGCCGAGCGCCAGGAAGTAGCCGTACTTCTCGCCCCATTCCGTGTGGATCTCCGGCATGAAGTGGAAGTTCATGCCCCAGAGCCCTACCAAGAAGGTCAGCGGGATGAAGACCGAGCTCATCACCGTCAGCACGCGGATGACTTCGTTGGTCTTACGTTCCTGCTGGGTGTGGTGGTACTCCTGCAGGTCCTGGAGGATCATGCGGGCGTGCTCGATGCGGTCGGCCGCGCGGATGGCGTGGTCGTAAAGGTCGCGCAGGAACATGTCCAGGGACGTCGGCAGGAGCGGGTGCTCGTAGTGCTCGAGGACGCTGACCATGTCCTTCAGCGGCTGGGCGAGGCGGCTGAGGCGCACGACGATGCGCTTGAGGCGGTAGACCTCGTTGAGGTCCCAGTCATCGGTGCCCTTGAGGATGGAGTCCTCGAGTTCGGTGGTGGCGTCTTCGATCTCTTCGGTCTGGTAGAGCAACCGGTCGACCAGCGTGTCCAGGAGCGAGTAGACGAGGTAACCGGCGTGCCACTTGCGGATGTTGCCTTTGTTGTCGGCGATGCGCCTCTCGACGGCCTCGAAGACCTTCTCGTCGTTCTCGTGGAAGGAGATGACCCAGTTCTGGGCGGCGACGATGGAGATCTGCTGGCCGCGCGGGGTGTCTTCCTCGACGCCGATACGGACGGCGCGGGCGATGGCCAGGAGCTTGTCGCCGTGTTCCTCGAACTTCGGACGGGACGTGGCCGTCAGGATGTCTTCCTGGGCCAGCATCGGGATGTCGAAGAAGGCGCCGACGATGTGGACGATCTGCGGGTCGGTGATGCCAAGGACCTGGATCCAGACCATGCCTTGCTTGCCGGCATAACGGCCGACGGAATCCAGGTCGGCGAACTCCTCCACCTTGCAGCTGGACTCGTCGTAGGAGATGACCCGGAACTTGGTCGGGACGGTCGATTCGAAGGGGGAGGCGGCCGGCAGCTGGCCCGGGGCACGGCCGATTTCAGTGTCCTCGTAGGCGGCCTCCCCGGGGAGGGGGGCGGCGTCCGGCTTCAGGCCGAGGCGGGAGCGGAGGTCGTTCATGCGCCGTTCCAGGAAGGAACGCGCCCGAGCGACCTCTTGTTGGCGCCTTTGCTGATGCCGGCTCATCCCGCCATCATCCGCAGGCCCGGGGCCTTGTCAACGGGTTCGGCGGGGGCGCCGGCGGCGAATCAGCTTTTGCGCAGTCCTTTGGCGTTGCGGCGACCGTTCTTGCCGATGCCGAGGGTGACCAACTTCCCTTGGTTCACCTTCTGGAACAGGTTATTCGAATTGGTCACCCCGAGGCAGTAGAGCACTGCGGCCACGTCCTTGGCTTTGTCCTTGTGGACCAGGCCGGCGTTGGCCAGCCAGGTCGCGAGCGCGTGGTGGAAGTTGGGCGGACTGATGTCCATGTCCTCGCCGCCGTAGCGGAGCCAGAGTTCGGCCCGGTCCTTCATGGTGCAGTTCCCGCGCTTCTCCTGCCGCTCATGCAGGAACGTCAGCAACTCGTTGAGGTGGGCGGGAAGTTTCGACGAGGAGGGCTCGGACATCGGAAAGTGCGTTCAGGGAAGGTTGCGAATGGCGCGGCGAAGGATCGAGGCCGGGAAGGCGAGGCTCGTCAGCGAAAGGCTATGGAATAATTAGGCGACAGTTCGCTGGGAACACCTAATTACAATCCGACCTGTAATATTATAAAGTAATAGAAGCCGCTCAGGACCGGTCGTATCGCCGGCGACGGAAGGAAAAGTCCCGGGTGGTGGTCGCGACAGGACTTGAACCTGTGACTTCAGCAATGTGAATGCTGCGCTCTAACCAACTGAGCTACGCGACCGTGACCCGGACTGGTATCATATCCCTCCGGGGAGGGAGGCGGGCAAGCCTGTTTTGAGGGCCGGCCCGAGGGAATCGGCTCAATGGGGCTGGTGGCTTGTCTTTCACGGGGGTCGGCCTCATGTTGGGTGCCGATGGATACTTCCGCACCAGCCGCCGGTCCGCGCGTCGCCGACGAGCGTCTGATTCGCCTGACGGCTCCGGCCGGCGTGAAGGTCCTCGCCTTGGCGACGCGTGAGGCCCAAGGACGTTTCCTGCGCGTGGCGATCTCCGGCGGCGGCTGTAACGGGCTGTCCTACAAGATGCGCTTTGTCGGCGAGGCCAAGCCGGCCGATATCCTGGTCCGCTCCGCCGGCGTCGAAGTCCTGGTCGACCCGAAGTCGGCCCTGTATCTTCGCGGCACGCAGTTGGATTATTCCGACAAGATGATCGGCGGAGGCTTCAAGTTCTCCAATCCCAACGCCAAGGCCAGCTGCTCCTGCGGGGAGAGTTTCTCGCTTTAGTGCGAAGGCCTTGCCTTCGCGAGGGGGCACGTTGACACGCTGGCACGTGGGCAAGGGGGTGTGTTTGCCTCGAGGTAGGGGTCAGCACCGCGTGCTGCCCTAGTCTATCGCCATGGGTAGGGTCGGGACCGCGTCACGACATAGTGTGCGTGGGGTGGGCTGATTCCTTTTCAGGTCTCAGGTCTCGGCCGTCGGGTATCTGTTTCGGGAGTTCAGGTTCAGGTGCAGGACCCGGGACTGACGCCCGTACCTGAAGACCTGAACCTGGCTCCTGAGGCCCGTGACCCGGGACCCGAGAACGTCTTATCCTTTGTCTTTAATCCGCCGGAATCTCGTCCTTCGCGCCGGCTTCGTAGCGTTCGCACCAGGCCTTGGACCACGCGGCGAAGTCGCCCGCGGCGATGTGCGCGTGGGCCTGGGCCATGAGGTCCTGCAGGAAGTGGATGTTGTGCAGCGCGAGCAAGGTGCCGCCGAGCTGTTCGCCGGCGTGATGCAGGTGTCGCAGGTAGGCGCGCGAGAAGTGGCGGCAGGTGTAGTTGTCCATGCCTTCCACGAGCGGGCGGTGGTCTTCCTTGTAGCGCAGGTGCTTCACGCTGATCGGGCCGTCGGGCGTGAACGCGCCGCCGTGGCGGCCGATGCGCGTGGGCATCGTGCAGTCGAACATGTCGGCGCCAAGCGCGACCATGCGGAGGAGCTGGGGCGGGGTGCCGACGCCCATCACGTACCGAGGCTTGTTCTTGGGGAGGAGCGGCGCGACGAGGCCGACCTGATGGAGCATGTGTTCTTCCGGCTCGCCGACGCTGACGCCGCCGATGGCGTGCCCGGGGAAATCGAGGCCGCCGAGTTCTTCGGCGCAACGGATGCGGAGGTCGTCGTAGACCGAGCCCTGGTTGATGCAGAAGAGGTGACGGCCCGAGGCCAGGAAACCGCTGTCCTTGGCCAGCTGGAGCATCTCCTTCGCCCAGCGGATGGAGCGGGTCACGGCGACCTCGCACGAGGCGCGGTCGCAAGGGTAGGGCGGGCACTCGTCGAGTACCATCGCGATGTCCGAGCCCAGCGCGTCCTGGATGTCGAAGCAGTCCTTCACGTCGAGGAACAGCTTGTTGCCGTCGAGGTGGGAACTGAAATGGATGCCCTCGTCGGTGATCGTGCGGAGCTTCGCGAGCGAGAAGACCTGGAAGCCTCCGCTGTCGGTCAGGATCGGCTTGTCCCAGTGCATGAACTTGTGGAGGCCGCCGGCGGCGCGGACGATCTCGCGGCCCGGACGGAGGTTCAGGTGGTAGGTATTGCTGAGCAGGATCTGGGCGCCCGTCTCGGCGACCTGCTGGGGCGAGAGCCCTTTGACCGTGGCTTGCGTGCCCACCGGCATGAAGACCGGCGTGCGGACCTCCCCGTGGGGGGTCTTCAGGACGCCGAGGCGCGCGGCCGTGGTCGTATCGGTCTTAAGCAGGGTGAACACGTGGGATAAATAGGGGGCAGGCGGGAGGGGAGGCAAGGGGACAAGAAGAGGAGAGGGCTGGATTGATGACTGAATGGAGGACTGCATTGAGGTCTGAATTGAGTGGATTCAATCCAGCCCAGCGCTCAGTCCGTTCGGCCCTCTATGCGGTCCTTAACTCGGTGCTCCATCCAGTATGGACCAAGCTTGGCTATGCCCTCCTGTCGCCTGTGCGCTAATCACCAACCGCTAGCCGCTAAAACCAGATTTGGAGGTCTGTGTTGAGGTCTGAGTTGAGAAGATGGCAGTCAGGATTGGCCCTGAGCTTTCATCCATTCAGCCCTCCATTCAGTCCTCAACTCAGCGCTCAATACAGTCCTCCTCGGCGG
>JBDKIN010000050.1:0-9080 GCA_039797095.1 Verrucomicrobiota bacterium | reverse complement strand
ATCACGCGCGAGGCGAGACGTCCGGGGTAGCGGATGATGAGGGGCGTGCGGAGGCCGCCTTCGTAGACGAAGCCCTTGCCCGCGCGGGAGGGGGCGTTGTAGGTCGCCGGGCTTTCCTTGAGTTCCGAGATGTGCACGCCGCCGTTGTCGGAAGCGAAGATGACCATCGTGTTCTGCGCCACGCCTTGTTCTTCGAGGGCCATCAGCACGCGGCCGACGGCGGCGTCGAGCGATTCGACGAGCGCGGCGTAGGTCGGGTGGAATGACTGCGCGTTGGCTTCGATTCCCTTGGCCGGCGCGGCGAGGGGGATGTGCGGATTATCGAAGGCGAGATACAGCAGGAAGGGCTTGGACTTGTTCTTCGCGATGAACTTCGCCGCGAAGTCGGCCTGGCCGAGCTCGCCCTTGCCGCCCTGCGGGGATTCCGCCCCGGGGTTCGCGCGGCCGGGGAAGTATTCGTCGAAGCCGTGGTCGGTCGGCTGATGGCCCTTGCCGCCGAGGTGCCACTTGCCGACCGCCGCGGAAGCGTAGCCTTTGGGCTTCAGGAGCTGCGCGATGGTCTGCACGCCTTCCGGCAGGTGCGTGTTGATCGGCGCGGCGAGCAGGCGATGCGAGGCGCGGTCGGTGCGTCCGGTGAGGAAGGTCGTGATCTTCAGGCGCGCCGGGCTCTGGCCCGTCATCAGGGCGGCGCGCGAAGGCGAGCACACCGACGCCGCGGCGTAGGCCTGCGTGAAGCGGGCGCCGTCGGCGGCGAGCTTGTCCAGGTTGGGCGTACGCTGGTCCTTGCGACCGAAACAGCCGAGGTCGTTGATGCCGAGGTCGTCGGCGAAGAGGATCACGACGTTAGGAGGAGTGTCCTGGCCGCTCAGCGGCAGGAGGCAGGAAAGCGTGGCGAGGAACAGGCCGAGGAACGAGCGGGGCATGCCTTGGTTTTAACGTCCGGAGGATTTGTGCAAAGGGTAAAACCGACTTCGGTACCTTCATGGACCCTCGTTTAATCAGCCTTGGGCTGGCCTGCGTGGATGCCGCCATGGCCGCGGTGTCCTGGCTGATCCTCCTGTGCACTTATCCGGATTTCGCCCGCTGGCAGGCGGCGGACTTCGCCCGTCATCACGAGGACTATACCCGGAGAGTCGGCCGGGTCGTGGGACCGTTGCTGCTCCTTCAGCTGGGTGGGCATGCTTGGCTCGCCTCCGGAGGGGAAGGGTGGCCGGCCCTCGGCCTGGTGCTGGCCTGCTGGGGCCTGACGGGCTTCTGGTCCGTACCCTGTCATCGCCGGCTGCAGATCGAAGGGCCGGGGTCGCCCGCGCTCGCGAGCCTCATCCGCTCTCATGCCTGGCGGACGGCCCTCTGGACGATCTTGGCTATGGATGCCATCAGGCGGGCGGCGGATTGACAGCGTCCGTGCGGCGGTGATGCTCGACGCTGATGAGAACAGGCGAACCGCATCCCGACCGTGACGCCTCCCGCTTCAGCGCCTTCCGTCGTTTCCTCGGTTTCGTCGGCCCGGGTTTCCTCGTGTCCGTCGGTTACATGGATCCGGGTAACTGGGCCACCGACCTCGCCGGTGGTTCGCAGTATGGTTACGCGCTCCTGTGGGTGATCCTGCTGTCGAACCTGATGGCCATCCTGTTCCAGCACCTGTGCGTGCGCCTCAACGTCGCGACCGGACTCGACCTCGCGCAGGCCTGCCGGGAGCGCTACTCGCCTCTCGTCGGTAAGTTCCTCTGGGTCGCCGCCCAGCTCGGTATCGTCGCGATGGACCTCGCCGAACTGCTCGGTTCGGCCATCGCACTGCAGATTCTCTTCGGTATTCCGCTGTTCTTCGGCGCCATCATCACCGCCTTGGACGTGCTCGTCCTGCTCGCGCTCACGCGCCTCGGCTACCGCTGGCTCGAATCGCTCGTCGCCGTGCTGGTCCTGACCATCGCGGCCTGTATCGGCGTGGAGCTCCTGCTGGCGAAACCGGTCGTGGCGGACCTGGTGAAGGGTTTCATCCCCACGACCGACGTGCTGACCCGCCCGGGCATGCTCTTCGTGGCGCTCGGCATCATCGGCGCGACGGTCATGCCGCATAACCTTTACCTCCACTCGTCGATCGTGGGTTCCCGCGATTTCGGCCGGACCGAGGAAGAGCGCCGCGAGGCCATGCGCTTCGCCACCTGGGACTCCACGCTCGCGCTCAGCCTGGCCTTCTTCGTCAACGCCGGCCTGCTCGTGCTCAGCGCCGCCGCCTTCCACGGCCGTCCGGAAGCCGTGACCGATATCCGTGAAGCCCATCGCCTCTTGGATGGCGTGCTCGGCGCGACCTTCGCCGGCACGCTCTTCGCCGTCGCGCTGCTCGCTTCCGGTCAGAACGCGACCATCACCGGCACCATGGCCGGGCAGATCGTCCTGGAGGGCTTCCTGAAGATCAAGACGGCCGGCTGGATCATCCGCGTGGCCACGCGCCTCGCCGCGCTCGCTCCGGCCTTGCTGGTCATCGGCCTCGCCGGGGAGGGCAGGGTGGAGTCGCTGCTGCTCTGGAGTCAGGTCATCCTGAGTCTGCAGCTCGGTTTCGCCTGCTGGCCGCTGGTGCGGATGACGGGCGATGCCAAACTCATGGGCGCGTTTGTCGCGCCACGCTGGATTCTCATCCTTGGCTGGATTGCCACCGCCATGGTGGTGAGCGCCAGCCTGTGGTTCGTCGCGGGCGTCTTCTGAAATACGAAATATCGTCACAAGTAACTGTTTGTAAGTTATTTGGGACATGAAATGCTCTAGAGAGAACTGGCTCGACCTAATACATTTTATCATTACTAAACTTATCATCTTAGTTAGTCATGTCCCTCTCTTCCACCAGATCGCTGCTCCGGGCCCTGCTCGGCGTCGGCGTATCGTGGTCGGGCGTCCAGGCTGGGACTTTTTATCGGGAAGCCGACAGTTATAGCACGAAGCGTGATCCGGATCCGCCTCGGTATGTGGAGCCGGCGTCCGCGAGCGCTTGGTCTCAGCTCAACGAGTTCAAGTGGCTGGACGTCGGTCTCGATTACCGCTTCCGCTACGAATACCGCGATGATGATATCCGGCGCGACCGCGACGGAGTCGACGAGCCGTTCCTGCATCGCACCCGCCTCTATCTCGGCGTCCGGGAGATCGTCGACCCGCTCCGGTTCGCCGCAGAGCTTCAGGACTCGCATCGTTACAACGGCGACTACGCGTTGGATAACCGCGACGTGAACGAACTCGAGTTCATCCGTCTCTACGCCGAGCTCCATTTCAAGGATCTGCTGCCCGCGGACGCCCTCGGTAATTCCCGCCCGATGGCGCTTCGCTTCGGCAACCACAACTTCGAATTCCTCGACCGTCGCCTGATCGGCAACAATCAGTGGCGCAACACCGCGAACGCTTTCCGCGGATGGCATGGCATCATCGGACAGGAAGCCAATGACTGGCAGATCGACCTGCTTTCCGTCCAGCCGCTGGAACGACTGCTCTACGATCCGGACCGTCCGTCAGAGGGCAAACGCCTGTGGGGCGCGATCGGTCACTGGCGCGCGTGGTCTGACGTCGTCACCCTCGAGCCTTTCTACCTTCGGCTGGATGAGCGGAATGTCGCCGATGGCGGGCGGGTCGTGCACTCTCCCGGTCTGCGCGCCTACGGTGTCTTCGGACGGTCGGGCTTTGATTTCGATGCGTCCGCCATCACGCAGTTCGGACACAACGGCGCGAAGGATGTCTCCGCCTGGGCCGCTAATGCCGAGATCGGTTATCGTTTCGAGGATGCTTGGAAATCTCGGCTGAGTTTCTTCTATGGCGCCGCGTCCGGGGACCGGAGTCCGACGGATGCCGAAGATAACCGCTTCGAGCGCTTTTTCGGCTTCGGTCGGCCCTGGTCCGCGAACGACTACGTCGTCTTCGAGAACATCCTCGCGCCCAAGGTGCGCTATGAGGCGACCGTCTCGCCCGGCTTGCGCTTCGACGCGGGTTACAGCTGGTACTCCCTCCAGAGCGCGACAGACCGCTTCTACAACGCGGCGAATAATCGCGACCAGACCGGCCAGAGCGGCAGCAACGTCGGCCACGAGTTCGACATCCGCTTCCGCTGGCAGGTGGCTCGCCAGGCCGAAGTCACCCTCGGTTATGCTCATTTCGTGGCCGGAGAGTGGACTCGCCGTCTGGTCCGGTCGGACGATACTGATTTCGCCTACCTCGAGCTTCAGCTCAAACCCTTCTGATTCCTTCGTCCATGCGTCCGTCTTCTTTCTTCCCCTTGCTCGGCTGGTTCGCGCTCGCCCTCGTCGCGCCGATCCTGGTCCGAGCCGAAGCGGAGACGCTCCGCGTGGGTTTCTTTCCGAACCTGACGCATGCGCCCGCGCTCGCCGCCCGTCAGCTGGAACGCGAAGGCCGGGATTGCCATCAGGCCGCCTTGCCCGCCGGGGTGAAACTCGAGTGGCGTTCGTTCAACGCCGGACCTTCGGCCATGGAGGCCTTGCTCGCCGGGGCCATCGACGTCGCTTACGTCGGCGCCTCACCCGCCCTCAACGCGCACGTGCGCACCAAGGGCGCGGAGATCCGCGTCCTCGCGCCGGTCGCGCAGGGCGGCAATGCGCTCGTCGTCCGGGCGGGCTCAGGACTGAAGACGCCCAAGGATTTCATCGGCCGCAACGTCGGTACGCCGCAGCTCGGCAATACGCAGGACATCGACGCCCGCACCTGGCTGCGGGAGGGCGGCCTCAACGTGCATCTCGGCGGCGGCGACGCCCGCGTGGTGCCGGCGCAGAACGCCGATCTCCTGCTCCTCTTCTCCCGCGGCGAGATCGACGCGGTCTGGACCGTCGAACCCTGGGTCACGCGGTTGACCAGCGAGTTCGGCGGGGTCGTCGTGCACGAGAACAAGGATTCGCTGATCACCGTGCTCGTCACCAGCCGCGCCGCTTTGGAGAAGCGTCGCCCGGCGGTCGAGGCCTTCGTGCGTTCGCATTACGCCCTGTGCGCCCGCTTGCGGGCCGATCAGGCGTGGCTGGAGAAATTGGTGCGGACCGGTCTCGGGGCCGAACTGCGTTCCCAGCCGCCTAAGGCCGAACTGATCGGCCCGGCCTTGGCCCGCGTCCGCTTCGCCGTCCCGGAGGACTTGGAATCCCGTCGGGCCCGCCTCTCCGGCCTTTTCGCCCGAGCCCTCAAGGACGCCCAGGATTCTCGGTTGCTCAAAGGGGAGGCCCCGATGGAGCCGTTGCTGGAGTCCTTGGTCGATGACCCCAAAAAGTGAGAAAAAAAGGTGGTTCAGGTTCTAATCTTTTAAACATAAGTAAACTTGACAGGATAAGGTTAGTTTAGCCAATCTCTCGCCTCTGGAATCCATGGGCAACCGCTCCGAAACATCCCCCGCCACCGCGGCTCTTACTCTGCGTAACGTGACCAAGCGTTTCGACGGGGCTTCGGGCCAGGTCACGGCGTTGGAGGACATCACTTTGGACGTCAGGGAAGGGGAGTTCTTGGCGATCGTGGGTCCCTCCGGTTGCGGCAAGTCCACTCTCCTCAGCCTCCTCGCCGGTCTCGAGCACACCAACGTAGGCGAAATCAAACTCGGCGATCAGCCGGTCGAAGCGCCGGGCCGGGATCGTCTGGTGATGTTCCAGCAGGACGCGCTCTTCCCCTGGCTCAACGTCCTGGAGAACGTGCTCTTCGGCCTACGCCTCAAGCCGGACCTTACCGAGGCCGAGCGTCTCGAGTCGGCCCGTTACTATCTCAACCTCGTCGGCCTCGGCAACAAGGAGAAGGCCCGTCCGCACGAGCTCTCCGGCGGCATGCGTCAGCGCGTGGCCCTCGCCCGTTCGCTCGCGCCCAATCCGCGCGTGCTCCTGATGGACGAGCCTTTCTCGGCCCTCGACGCGCTCACCCGTGAGCAGCTTTACGGGGACCTCCAGGAGATCTTCACGAAGCGCAAGAAGACCATCGTCCTCGTGACGCACAACATCCGTGAGGCGGTCTGCCTCGGCGATCGCGTCGTGCTCTTTTCGCCTAATCCCGGCCGTGTCCAGCAGGTCTTCGACGTCGACCTGCCGCGTCCGCGCCGCCTGAACGATCCCGCGCTCGCGAATCTCGCGGCCGAGGTCACCGCGGCCCTTTCCACCCGTCTCGCCCGCTGACCATGGCCTCGAAGCTTCCTCGCCCGGTCATCCCGACCCTCGTCGCCCTTTCCATCCTCGGAGGCTGGGAGTGGTTTGTCCGTAGCGGACGTGTCAGTGAAGTCCTCTTCCCGGCTCCGTCGCACGTCCTCCAGTGGTTCTGGGAATCGCTGCTCAGCGGTGAGCTCCTGGCGGCCACTTGGGTGACGATGCGTCGCCTGATCATCGGCTTCGCCATCGGCGCCGCCCTGGGCGTTCCGCTCGGTGCGCTCTGCGCCCGCGTCCGCTGGGTCCGCGATACGCTCGGCGTCCTCGCCCTCGGTCTGCAGACCCTGCCTTCCGTCTGCTGGGTGCCGCTCGCGCTCCTCTGGTTCGGCATCCGCGAGGAAGCGGTCCTCTTCGTCGTGGTGATGGGCACGCTCTGGGCGGTCGTCCTTGCCGTCCAAGAATCGGTGCTCAACGTCCCGCCGCTCTACCTCCGCGCCGCCCAGACGATGGGCTCCAACGGCTGGCACCTCTGGTCCCGCGTCATCTTCCCGGCCGCGCTCCCGGGCGTGCTCAGCGGCATGAAGCAGGGTTGGGCTTTCGCCTGGCGCTCGCTCATGGCGGCGGAGATCTTCGTCGTGATCGTGACCGGCTTCGGTCTGGGCTCGCTCCTCAACGCCGGCCGTGAGCTGCTCCGCATGGACCAGGTCATGGGCGTGATGGCGGTGGTCATGATCGTGGGACTCTTGGCCGACCTCATCTTCTTCTCCCCGATCGAGAGCTGGTTGCGCCGTTCCCGCGGGCTCGAACGCTGAGCCGTCGCCTTTCCTCCTCGCCCTCAGGCCCGGGGACGCCCTAACTTGGGGGCAAATGTTTATCGACGAAGCCAAGGTTGAACTGAAGTCCGGTGACGGCGGCCACGGCTGCGTCAGCTTCCGTCGCGAGAAATTCATCCCGAAGGGCGGACCTGACGGCGGTAACGGCGGCAAGGGCGGCGACGTCGTCCTGGTCTGCGATCGCAACGAAGGCGACCTCCAGGCCTATCGCTGGCAGCCGCACCGTCGCGCCCGCAATGGCGCTCCGGGCCAAGGCCGCCAGTGCGCGGGTCCCGATGGCGGCGACCTGATCCTGCCGGTGCCTCCGGGCACGCAGGTCCTCGAGGAAGGTACCAACCGCCTCGTGGCCGAACTCACCGAGCACGGCGAACGCGTCGTGCTTCTCGCCGGCGGCAAGGGCGGCCTGGGCAACATGAACTTCAAGAGCTCGGTCAACCAGGCTCCGCGCCGCACGACCCCGGGCTACCCGGGCGAAGAGGGCAAGTTCCGCATCGTGCTCAAGACGATCGCCGACATCGGCCTCGTGGGCTACCCCAACGCCGGCAAGTCGACCCTGACCAATCTCCTCACGGCCGCCCGTCCGAAGATGGCGCCGTATCCGTTCACGACCCTCCACGTCAACGTGGGCGTGATCGACTACGCCGACCGCTTCGACCGCATCGTGATGGCCGATATCCCCGGCCTCATCGAAGGCGCGCACGAGAACCGCGGCCTCGGGCACCAGTTCCTCCGTCACGTCGAGCGTTGCTCGCTCCTGGTCTTCATCATCGACATGGCCGGCAGCGAAAACCGCGAGCCGTGGGACGATCACCGCATCCTCGAGCGCGAACTCCGCCTCTACTCGCCGATCCTCGCCGCCAAGCCGCGCATCATCGTGGCCAACAAGATGGACCTGCCGGAAGCCGCCGCGAAGCTGAAGAAGTTCCAAGAACGCGTGAAGGACATGGTCATCCCGATCTCCTGCTACTCGCAGGCAGGCATCCAGGAATTCCGTGATAAGCTCTGGGCCGCGGTCAAAGGCCCGGTCGATCAGCGCCCGAAGGCCCCCGCTCCTTACGTCGAACCCGCCGTGGCCAAGCGCCTCGCGAAGGTCCACACGGCCAAGGTCGTCGTCCCGAAGGCCAAGGCCAAGCCGGCCGCGAAGAAGTCGGCCAAGCCCGTGGCCAAGAAGGCCGGGAAGGTCGTTCCGGCGAAGAAGGTAAAGGTCGCTCCAAAGGCCAAGACCGTCGCGAAGAAGCCTCTGCCGAAGAAGGCCGTCAAGCCGGTCGCCAAGAAGTCGCCCGCCAAGGTCGTCGCCAAGAAGAAGGCCGCCCCGGTGAAGAAGGCGGCCTCGAAGTCGAAGGCGAAGAAGAAGTAAGTTACTTCTGCCCCGACGTTCCCTTGAGTTCCTTGAACTTGAGGGACTCGGAGTTGAGGCAGTAGCGCAGGCCGGTCGGGGCCGGACCATCTTCGAACACGTGGCCGAGGTGGCAGTCGCAGCGCGCGCAGAGGATCTCGGTGCGGCTCATGCCGTGGCTGTTGTCCGTGATGGTCGCGATGTTCTCCTTCGAAACGCCCTGGAAGAAGCTCGGCCAGCCGGTGCCGGAGTTGAACTTGGCGTTGGAGGAGAACAGCGGGAGGTCGCAGCAGACGCAGTGGTAGGTGCCGGTCTTCTTATTGTCGAGCAGGGTGCCGCAGAACGGACGCTCGGTACCTTTGGCGCGTGTGACGAAATACTGGTCGGGCGTCAGCATGGCTGCCCACTCGGCGTCGGTCTTCACGACCTTGTCGACGAGCACGGGCTTGCCGACGCCGCCCTTGCCGTCATCGAGCGTGACGAGCACCTGGGAGACTTTGGACTGGGGGGCGGAGTCTTTCATGGGAGAGGCGGCGGGGGCGGGCGTGGCGACCGGCTGGGCGGCGGCCTTTTGGTCGGCCTCGGACGAGCAGGCGACGAGGGCGCAGGCAATCGCGGCGAAGGACAGACGAAGAGCGGTGTGCATGGCTTAGCTGAAGGATTTGCCGCAGCCGCAGGTGCTGGAGGCGTTGGGGTTGCGGACTTCGAAGCCCTTGCCGTGCAGGCCGTCGTCGAAGTGCACGGTGGATCCGTCGAGGTAGGCGTGGCTGGTGGGGTCGATGAGGATCTTCAGGCCTTGGCTCTCGAACTCGAGGT
>JBDKIN010000049.1:0-48092 GCA_039797095.1 Verrucomicrobiota bacterium | reverse complement strand
AGGTGCGTCTGCTCGGCGGTCAGCGGGTTGTCCATCGCGACGAGGGCGGCCTTGTCGGCGCCGAGCGTGCGTTCGAGTTCCGCGGCGTCGCGGAGCGAGTAGTGGCAGCACTCCGTGAAGCCGGCGCCGACGAGGCGGGCGGAAACTTCGCGGGTGAAGACGGACGTCAGCGCGTCTTCTTCGCCCGGGAGCGGGGCGATCGGACGGCCGGCGGGCACCTTGTCGGTGCCGTGGATGCGGATGAATTCCTCGACCAGGTCGATCGGGCGGGTCACGTCGGAACGGAACGAAGGCACCTGCACCGAGAAACCGGCGGCGGAAGCCTTGACCGTGAAACCAAGGCGGGCGAAGGCGGCAGAGACATCGGCGTCGGCGACCGGCGTGCCGAGCTTAGCGGCGACATAGCCGGCGGGCAGCTCGATCGTCACGTCAGCGCGGGGAGGCTGGCCGACCACGACGGCGGGACCGACGACCTGGGCGCCGGCGAGTTCGATGAGCAGGTCCGTGGCGAGGCGCGAGGCGAGCTCGACGCCGGCCGGATCCACGTCACGGGCGAAGCGGTGGGAAGAATCGGTCGAGACGCCGATACGGCGGGCGACGCGGCGGATCTCGCCGGGACGGAACCACGCGGCCTCCAGGAGGACGTCGGTCGTGGACTCGGTCACGCCGGAATCGACGCCCCCCATCACGCCGGCGACGACGAGCGGGCGCTGGGCGTCGGCGATGACGCAGACGCCGGTCTCGAGCTTCACCTTCTTGCCGTCGAGCAGGACGATTTCTTCGCCTTCGCGGGCCGGGCGGGCTTCGATGCCTTCGGAGACCTTCTGCGCGTCGAACGCGTGGAGCGGCTGGCCGAGTTCGAGCAGCACCCAGTTCGTGATATCGACCACGTTGTTGATCGGGCGGAGGCCGGCGGCCTCGAGGTCGCGGCGGAGCCATTCCGGGCTCGGGCCGACCTTCACGTTCTTCAGCGTGCGGAGCGTGTAGTAAGGGCAGAACTCGGAGGACGAGCGGACGAACTTCACCGCGTCGGCGGCGGAGGGCGCGGCGGCGAGGCCGGCGGCCGTCTTCACCGTGAGCGGCTTGAGCGTCAGGCCCAGCGCGGCGGCGAGGTCGCGGGCGACGCCGCGGATGCCGAGGCAATCGCCGCGGTTAGGCGTGACCGAGATCTCGAGCACCGTGTCGGGCGCGCCGAAAAGGGAGTTGAGCGGCGTGCCGACGGCCGGCTGGCGCGGCGTCAGGATGAGGAGGCCGTCCTCGCCCTTGCCGAGGCCGAGTTCTTCGGAGGAGCACATCATGCCCGCCGAATCGACGTCGCGGAGCTTCGAGACCTTGATCTCGAAACCACCCGGCATCACCGTGCCCGGGAGAGCGACCGGCACGCGGTCGCCCGCCTTGAAGTTCTTGGCGCCGCAGACGATCTGGCGGAGCGAGCCTTCGCCCGCGTCGACCTGGCAGACGCTGAGACGATCGGCCTTCGGATGTTTCTCGAAGGACTTGATCTCGCCGACCACCACGAGGGGCAGCGGGGCGAGGCCGAAGGTCGTGACCGACTCCACCTCGAGGCCGAGCATCGGGAGGACTTCCGCGACGCGCTCGGCGGTGACGCCGGCGAGGTCGAGGTGACGGGAGAGGGCTTGGAAGGAGACTTTCATGGCTTAGGCGAACTGGCGCAGGAAGCGCGTGTCGTTGTTGTAGAAGTGGCGGATGTCGTCGATGCCGTGGACCAGCATCGCGATGCGTTCGAGGCCGAGGCCGAAGGCGAGGCCCGACCATTCCTGCGGGTCGAGACCGCAGAGCTCGAGGACCTTCGGGTCGACGAGGCCGCAGCCCATGATCTCCAGCCAGCGGTCGGAGAGACGGCCCAGGTTAGGCGAGCGGAGATCCATCTCGAAGGACGGCTCCGTGAACGGGAAGAACGACGGGCGCAGGCGGATCTCGGCGTCGGCGCCGAAGGTCTCCTTCACGAAGAAGTCGAGCACGCCGCGGAGGTCGGCGAGCGTCACGTTGCGGTCGATCCAGAGCCCTTCGACCTGGTGGAAGTTGGCGGAGTGCGTCGCGTCGACCGCGTCGCGGCGGAAGCAGCGGCCCGGGGCGACGATGCGGAACGGCGGCTTGCGCGAGAGCATCGTGCGGACCTGCACGCTGGAGGTGTGCGTGCGGAGGAGGATCGCCTCGTCGGCCTTGCGGGGCGCGTCGGCGGAGCGGAACGCCTTCGGCATGTAGAGCGTGTCCTGCATGTCGCGGGCCGGGTGATCGGCGGGCGTGTTGAGGGCGTCGAAGCAATGCCACTCCGTCTCGACCTCGGGCCCGTCGGCGACGACGAAGCCCAGCTTACGGAAGGAAGCCAAGATGCGTTCGCGGGTGCGGGAGAGCGGATGGAGCGAGCCGGCCGGAGCGTCGGGGCTCGGCAGGGTCGGGTCGACGGACGCGCCGAGGGCGGCGGCGATTTCGGCGTTCTCGACCTTGGTCAGGAGGGCGGCGAGGAGTTCCTCGACGGACTTCTTCGCCTCGTTGATGAGCTTGCCCACCACCGGGCGTTCTTCCTTCGAGAGGGTGGCCATCCCCTTCATCACCTGGGTCAGGGAGCCGTTGGGGCCGACGACGCGTGCCTTGAAGGCTTCGAGCTCGGCGCGGGTGGCGACGGCGGAGGCTTCCTGGGTGGCGGCGGCGACGAGTTGGGCGAGCTGCTGCTGCATGGGTTGATTTGTGCGTTGGCGGGGAAAGTCGGCAAGCGAAAGCACCCTGAAAACAAAGAAGCCCCGGAGGGCCGGGGCTTCGTGAAGGGACGTTAGGTCGTCTTAGGCGAGCGCGGCCTGGGCCTTCTTGACGATCGCTTCGAAAGCGGGGGCGTCATGGATGGCCAGTTCGCTGAGGTTCTTACGGTCCATCGTGATGTTGGCCTTCTTGAGGCCAGCGATCAGACGGCTGTAGGAGATGCCGAGGGGACGGCAGGCGGCGTTGAGACGCACGATCCACAGCTGACGGAACGTCGACTTGTTCTTGCGGCGGTCGCGATAAGCGAACTTCTGCGCGCGCTGAACGGCCTCGAGGGCGTAGACGTACAGACGGGACTTGTTTCCGAAGTAGCCCTTAGCGGCTTTGATCGCGCGCTTCTTTCGGGCCTTGGTGGCCGGGCCATTGGTTGCTCTAGGCATGTTGGTATTTGGTTTTGGTTTTGGTTAGATGGCCTCGGGGTCGCCTTAATGAACACCCGTTCGGCCAAAAATGAGGATCGCCGGCTTAGGCGAAAGGCATGCAGGCCAGCATCTTCTTCTCGAAGCCGTCGTCGACGCGCTTGGACTTGTTGGCGCGGCGGCGCTGCTTGCGGGACTTGGAGCTGAGAAGGTGGCGGGCGTTCGGGGAACGACGCATCACTTTGCCGGTACCGGTCACCTTGAAGCGCTTGGAGACTGACTTGCGGGTCTTTTGCATGGCGGAAAGGGTCGGAACAAAGGGCGTCCGGGCGGACTTGTAAAGGGGAAAGGGCCGAAGGAGAGGATAAGTCCGCACTTTCCGACCAGGGGCGGATCGGGCCGACCATTTGACTTTCCCGGCCAAGCCCGCTCCCCTGCCCTGCACCCAAACCTCAAAACCATGCTTTCCCTCGGAAAAAAGCCTAAACTGACCTTCAAAGTGGACGCCTTCGTCGACGGTAAGGCCGTCAACGCCTCCTTTGCCTCCCTCCTGGACGGTCCGACCATCGTCTCGGTCTATATGCGCAACAACACCTCCGCCTGCGATAAACAGGCCGCCGAGATGGATAAAAACGAGAAAGCCATTGTCAGACAAGGGTTTAGGTTGATTGCCGTCTCCCGGGATACCTGCGCCTCCCATGCCAAGTATGCCGCCAAGCACGGCTACAAGTTCACCCTGGTCTCGGACCCGGAGGACCTCTTCTCCCAGGCCATGGACGCCATCGTCGAGAAATCCATGTATGGTAAGAAGTACCTCGGACCGCTCCGGGCCGCCTACCTCTTCGACGGCGACGGCAAGCTCGTCGGCGTCGTGCCCAAGGTCGAGGCCGCCGAGCACGGCAAGCAGCTGCTCGCGGCGATCGCCGAGGCGAAGTAAGCGAACCGGCGCGACGGACGCGGGGGAGAATCGGTGCTTGAACCATCGGCGCTAAACAAGGAGTTTAGCGCCGAGACACCACCGCAGTACCTAATGCCTTCGCCCTATCGTCCTAACAGCCCCCGCCCGAACAACAACGGGGGACAGAACCGCGGCAACTTCCGCAAAGAAGACAAAGGGCCCAAGCGCAACGACCGCATCCGCGCGACCGAAGTGCGCGTCATCTCGCCCAAGGGTGAGATGATGGGCATCATGCCCACGCAGCAGGCGCTCGACCTCGCCCGCGAGTTCGGCGTCGACCTCATCGAGATCGCCGCCTCGGCCGTGCCGCCCGTCTGCAAGCTGCAGGAATACGGCAAATACCTCTACGAGGAGGCCAAGAAGCACAAGCACCAGAAGTCCGCGACCAAGGTGAAGGAGATCAAGCTCCGCCCCCGCATCGACAACCATGACCTCTTCATCAAGGTCCGTCGCGCCGAGAACTTCCTCTTCCACGGCCACAAGGTGAAGCTCCTGCTCCAGTACCGCTACCGCGAGCTCGAGCACCCGGAAATCGGCATCGCCACCATCACCAAGGCCATCGAGGCCCTGATGCACATCAGCACGCGCGACAACGAGCCCAAGCGCTCCGGCCGCGCCATCGTCGTCGGCCTCACTCCCGTCCAGCAGAACAAGCGCAAGCTCGTGCACAACGAAGCCCCGGGCGAAGAAGACGGCGAAGACGACTCCGCGGTGGACAACGACGAAGGCGACGCCGAATAAGCCCGTGCGGCGCATCGCGGCGATCCTCCTGCTCCTCGCCACCGGCGCCCTGCTCCGGGCCGCCTCGACGGATTATCTCCTCGGCGAATCCGTGCGGCAGCTCGGCCTGCGCGACGTCGCCAAGCAAGGCGCCGACGGTCGTTCGTCGGAACGTTACGCCACGCGCGGCGGCCTGGGCCTCTATGCCGAATACAGCCGCGACCACATCGTCGTCGACGGCATCAAGGTCATGCTCGACGACCCCGTCGGCTCGCAGCGCGGCCACCTCACCATCTCCAGGCGCGACTACGACAAAGTCTTCGTGCCGCTCTTCTGGGACGGTCCGCGGACCGCGCCGCGCCGCATCCTGCTGGACCCCGGCCACGGCGGCAAGGACACCGGCAAGGTCAACGGCCCTCTCAAATATACCGAGAAGTCGGCCACGCTCGACACCGCCGCGCGCCTCAAGATCCTCCTCGAGAAGCAAGGCTACGAAGTCTTCTTCACCCGGACCAAGGACGTCTTCCTCGATCTCGATGACCGGGCCGCGCTCGCGACCAAGCTGGGCGCCGACCTCTTCATCAGCCTCCATTATAACGCCGGCCCCGCCGGCGACACCAGCGCCGACGGCGTCGAGACCTACTGCCTGACCCCGGCCGGACAGCGCTCGACCAACGCCGGCAAGGCCAAGTCGACCACCGCCGCCGAGCCCGGCAACCGTTTCGACTCCGCCAACGCCCTGCTCGCCTGGAGCATCCAGCGACGGATGATCCGCGCCACCGGCGCCGACGACCGGGGCGTCCGACGCGCCCGCTTCGCGGTCCTGCGCACCCTGACCTGTCCAGGCGTCCTGATCGAGGGCGGCTTCATGTCGAGCCGCCGCGAAGGGGCGCTCATCGCCGACGGGGCCTACCGCCAGAAGATCGCCGAGGCCATCGCGGCGGCCGTCGGCGACTACGCCAGCCGGGTCCGCCCGGCGGCCAAAGCCGGCCGCTAAGGCCGGTTTCCCCTCCTCAAGAGGGCCAGAATCCGCTTGCCAAGGGGCGAGGCGGACGGTTCGTTAGACCTTCCTTTCGGCCCGCCGGCATGTGTCAGCGGAATCTCCGGAGGGAAAACCAAAAAACCAACCAAACCCTGGAAACGTCCTCCGCGACGGCCAGGACAAACAGTCCGAAAACAACATGAGCCTAATGGAAAAACTGCTCGCCGAATCCAATTTCGGCGCGCTCAAGCAACACTCCGTGATCACCGCCACGGTCACCGAAATCCGCGAAGACAAGTTCGTCGTCGTGGACATCAGCGGCAAATCCGAAGGATTCATCCCCCAGTCCGAATTCCCGGACATGGCCGAGATCCAGGTCGGCATGCAGCTCGAGGTCTACCTCGAGAAGCTTGAGAACAAGGACGGCACCCCGACCGTCTCCTACGATCGCGCCCAGCAGATCCGCAAGTGGGAGAGCATCGAAGCCAATTGCCAGGAAGGCTCCATCGTCCAGGGCCGCGTCAAGTCCATCGTCAAGGGAGGCCTCATCGTCTCCGTCGGCGTCGACGCGTTCATGCCTTCCTCCCAGATCGACGTCAACCCGCCCAAGAACCTCGAACAGTTCGTGGGCCAGACCTTCGACTTCAAGATCATCAAGATCAACAAGGAGAAGAAGAACCTCGTCGTCTCCCGTCGCGAACTCATCGAAGAACAGCGCGGCGAAAGCCGTCGCAAGCTCCTCGAGGAGGTCAAGCCCGGCGTCGTCCGTCGTGGCGTCGTCAAGAACATCACCGACTACGGCGCGTTCGTGGACCTCGACGGTCTCGACGGCCTGCTGCACGTGACCGACATGTCCTGGGGCCGCATCGGCCACCCGAGCGAAGTCGTCAAGGTCGGCGAAGAAATCACCGTCATGGTCGTCGAAGTCGACCGCGAGCGCGAACGCGTCTCCCTCGGCCTCAAGCAGACCCAGCCTAACCCCTGGGAAGGCATCGAGAAGCGCTACCCCGTCGGCCAGAAGGTCCACGGCAAGGTCGTCAACCTCGTCGCCTACGGTGCGTTCATCGAGATCGAAGGCGGCGTCGAAGGCCTCGTCCACGTCTCCGAGCTCTCCTGGACCAAGCGCGTCCAGAAGCCGTCCGACATCCTCAAGGTCGGCCAGGAAGTCGACGCGGTCATCCTCAACTTCAACAAGGAAGAGCAGAAGATCTCGCTCGGCATCCGCCAGCTGGAAACCAATCCGTGGGAGAAGGTCCGCCACAACTACCCGGTGGGCGCCCGCGTCCGCGGCAAGGTGCGCAACCTCACCAACTACGGCGCGTTCGTCGAGCTGGAAGACGGCATCGACGGCATGGTGCACGTCTCCGACATGAGCTGGACCCGCCGCATCAACAACCCGGCCGAAGTCATGAAGAAGGGCGACGACGTGGAAGCCATCGTGCTCGACGTCGACGTCGACCAGCAGCGCATCTCCCTGGGCGTCAAGCAGACCCAGACCGATCCGTGGTCCGAGATCGACCGCAAGTACCGCATCGGCGACCTCGTCAACGGCAAGGTCTCCAAGATCGCGAACTTCGGCGCCTTCATCGAGCTCTCCGACGAGATCGACGGCCTCGTGCACGTCTCCCAGCTCGCCGAACAGCGCGTCGAGAACGTCAAGGACGTCGTCAAGGTCGGCCAGGACGTCACCGCCCGCGTCATCAAGATCGACAAGGAAGACCGTCGCATCGGTCTCTCGATCAAGGCCGCGAACTACGACGCCGAGCGCCTGCAGGCCGAAATCACCAGCTACGACCGCATCAAGGGCCCGTCGACCGGCGGCGCCCCGGCCCCCTCGGCCGGCGGTTCGTCGTCCTCCTCGTCGTCGGGCAGCGGAGACTTCAACAGTCTCGGCGACCTCCTCGACAAGGCCGGCAACTAAGGCTCGTCCGCCAGGACCCAGAACAGACCCCGGGAAACCGGGGTCTTTTTTTGTGCCCATGGGCCGGGGAGCGGCTAGGTTCGGGGCATGGTCCCGTTCAAAGGATACGGCCGGCTGACCCGCAGCACGACGCTCGCGCTGGCGGCCGCGGCCGTCGTGCTCGGGGCGGAGGCCGCGGGTCTCGTCCCGCCGGACCTGACGCTGGCCATCGCCGTCGGGTGCAAGGTCTACGTGCTGCTGCGCGTGCTGCGCGCCCGTATCTCGCCGGCCTACCTCCTCCTCTGGGGCCCGCTCGCCTGGTTCTTCCCCGTGCCCACGGCCTTGGTGCTCTTCGTCTTCGGCGGGCGCAAGCACGTCGCCCTCGCCGCCGCCAAGAAGGAGGTCAACCGCGTCGCCTGGCGCCTGTGCGACGCGCCCGACTTCGGGGGCAACCGCTGCCGCCTGCTCGGTGACCGCCATGGCCGCGACACGCTCGAAGCCCTGCGCGCCCAGATCCGCGGGGCGAAACGCCGCATCAGCATCGCGACCTACATCCTGAGCGACGACGCCGTCGGCCGCGAAGTGGTCCGGCTGCTGGCCGAGCGCGCGCGGGCGGGCGTCGAGGTGCGACTCCTCGTGGACGCCATCGGCAGCTTCGGCATCCCGCTGCGCCTCTGCCGCCCGCTCCGCCGGGCCGGCGGCGAGATCGCCCGCTTCAATCCTGCCCTGCCCATGCGCGGCAAAGGTTCGGCCAACTGGCGCAACCACCGGAAGATCGCCGTCTTCGACGGCCGGGCGGCCATCATCGGCGGTCAGAACCTGGGCCTGCGTTACATGGGTGAGACGCCCTCCCACCGCCGCTTCCGAGACTGCTCGTTCCTCATCGAAGGTCCGACCGCCGCGGCCCTCGAAAGCGTCTTCATCGCCGACTGGTGCCAGGCCACCGACGAGAATCCGATGAAGTTCGCCCCGGCGTTGCGCGAACGTTCGCCGCACATCGGTCAGGCGCGCGTGGAAATCATCGCCTCAGGACCGGACTGCGAGGAAGACCCGCTCTGGGACGCCTACGTGAAGCTGTTCTCCGAGTGCCGGGAATCGATCACGGTCGTCACGCCCTATTTCATTCCGGACCAGACCTTGTTCACCTTGCTGGCCACCGCGGCCCGCGCCGGCCGCCACGTGAAGATCATGGTCCCGCGACGCTCCGACCATCGGCTCCTCGATTTCGCCCGCCGCTGGTACCTGCGCAAACTGAAGGAGGCCGGCGCCGAGATCCTGTTCTTCAAGCCCGACGTCCTGCATGCGAAGCTCGTGCTGGTCGATGGCGAGCATCTCGTGATCGGTTCGGCCAACCTCGACATGCGCTCGCTGTTCCTGAACTACGAAGTCGGCGCGGTCGTGCGCGACCCCGCTATGGTCGCGGAGGTAAGCACGCTCATCGCCGGTTGGGAAAAGGAGTCGACGCGCTACACCGAGGACCTCTACCGACGCAGCCGGACGTGGCTCGGCCGGACCGTCGAGAACGTCTCGCACGTGATCGCGCCGCTGCTCTGATCAGCCCAGGAAGGCATGCAGGCGGACCGCCAGCCCGGTATCGGGCAGCAGGAAACCGTCATGACCCGCGTCCGTGACCACTTCATGGTACGCGGCATTGACGCCGACCGCCGTCGCGGCGGCCAGAAGCATGCGCAGCTCGCTGGTAGGATAGAGCCAGTCGCTCGAGAAACCGATGGCGAGCACCTCCGGGCTGTCGGGGGCGAAGAGCTTGCCGGCGGCGGCGCGGGCGGTCAGGTCGAAGCGGTCCACGGCGCGGGTGATGCGCAGCCAGCTGTTGGCGTCGAAACGACGGACGAAGGACGCCCCTTGGTGTTCGAGGTAGCTCTCGACCTGCCAGTGGACGGGATCGCCCGCGGCGGCGCCGGGGACCTTGGCGCGGCCGAACTTCTGCTCGAACGAGGCGGGCGAGAGATAGCTGATGTGCGCGAGCATGCGGCCGACGGCCAAGCCCGAGTCAGGTCCTTCGCCGGGCGCGTAATGTCCGCCGCGGAAATGGGGGTCGCGCTCCACGCAGGCGCGAGAGACCGCGTTGAGGGCGATCGCCATCGGCGACTGGCTCAGGCCGGCGGCGAGCACGGCGATGCGGCCGACCTCCGCGGGGTAATCGGCGCACCAGAGGAGGGCCTGCATCCCGCCCATGGAGCCGCCGACGACGGCATGGAGGCGGGGGATGCCCAGATGGCGGACCACGAGGCGCTGGGCCCGGACGATGTCACCCAGGGTGATCTCCGGGAAGAAGCCGCCGTACGGGCGGCCCGTGCGGGGATCGGTCGAAAGCGGGCCGGTCGAGCCTTGGCAGCCGCCGAGGCAGTTCACCCCGATGACGAAGAAGCGGTCGGTGTCGATGGCCTTGCCCGGACCGACGAAACAATCCCACCAGCCCGGCTTACGGTCGGACGGCGCGTAGCGACCCGCGACGTGGTGGTCGCCGCTGAGGGCGTGAGGGACGAGGATCGCGTTCGACTTGTCCGGCAGCAGCGTGCCGTAGGTCTCGTAACGCAAGGTCAGCCCGGGCAGTTCGCCGCCGAGCTCCAACGGGAAAGGATCCGTGGACACGAAATCCTGCCAGGCGACCGGGCAGAGTTCGCGGAGTGGGGTCGGTTGGGCCGGACAGTCGGACATGGACGACTCCAGCCAAGCCAGACCCGGGCGGGAGGCAAGTGGCCATTCGTTGTTGCCTCGTCATAAACCTGCCCAAACCTTGGCAGCCATGTCCCCCGGCCACCGCCACGACGAAGATTGCTGCGGGGCGGGCTCCGGCGACCGCGTCGAGACCGCCCTCCTGCGGATGAAGGAGAAGGCCATGCGGATCACCTCACCTCGCCTCACGATGCTGCGGATCCTGGCGGCCGCGAAGCACCCGCTCAGCGCTGAGCAGATCCACGAAGCCGCAGGCGACGACAAACTCGACCTCGTGACGGTCTACCGCAGCCTCGTCGCCATGGACGACGCCGGCATCGTCCAACGCCACCCCCTCGAGCGGGGTCGCAGCCTCTACGCCCTGGTCACCCCCGGACACCATCACCATCACGTCATCTGCCGCCGTTGCGGACGCATCGAACGCCTGCCCGGCTGCGATTCGTCGCGTCTCGAAGCGGCCGCCAAGGCCAAGGGCTTCGGCGAACTGACGCACGTGATGGAAGTCTACGGCATCTGCCCCGCTTGCGCCGCCTCTTCCCATGCCTGATTTCCCCCGCACCGCCTTCCTCCTCGGAGCCGGCCTCGGCACGCGTCTGCGTCCGCTCACCGAAAGCTGCCCGAAGCCCCTGCTCCCGATCGCCGGCCGTCCCATGGTCCTGCAGGCGATGGAGAAGCTCCGCGCGGCCGGGACGCGCCGCTTCCTCATCAACACGCATCACTGCCCCGAAGCCTGGACGCTCGCCTTCCCGGACGGCCGTTTCGGCGACGCCGAAGTGAAGCTCGTCCATGAACCCGTCCTCCTCGAGACCGGCGGCGGCCTCGCCAACATCGCGGGCCTGCTCGGACCGGACGACCAGGACCTCGTCGTCTGGAACGGCGACATCCTCTCCGGTTGCGACATCACGGCGGCCGTCGCGCATCACCGTGCCAACGGCGGCGAAGCCACGCTGGTCGTCCGCGAAGCCGGCCCGAACCGCAACGTCCGCGTCACCGACGAAGGCGCCGTGACCGACCTCCGCGACCGCCTCGGCCAGAAAGATCCTGCCTACCAATACACTGGCATCTGCGTCGTCACGAAGGCCTTCGCCCTGGGCGTGCCCGCGACGATCGAATCGCTCGTCGAACATTTCCTCCGCCGCACGCAGGCCCAGCCGGGCAGCATCCAAGGCTTCCTCGACGGCTCCGCCACGTGGCATGATCTCGGCACCATCGAGGAATACCAAGCCGTGAAGGCCCTGCAGGAAAAACCCGTCCGCGGCGCCATCGCGCCGGCCGACGCCGCGAAGGCCCACGGCTACGAACTGACCGCCGGCGGCGAAGTGCTCAAGGGCGGCTCCGGCCGCAAGTTCCACCGCCTCCGCAAGCCGACCGGCGAGACCGCCGTGCTCTGCGTGTACGACGATTCCCGTCCCGAGAACGCGCTGTACGGCGACATCGCCGGCGTGCTGCGCGACCAGATCGGCGTGCAGGTCCCGCAGGTGCTGGCGGCGGACAAGGACGCCGGCGTGCTGGTGCTCGAAGACCTCGGCGACACCGACCTCTGGTCGCTCGCCCAGGCCGCCGAGTTCCCCTGGGCGCCGGTCGCATCCGCGCTCGAACAGGTCGCCGGCATCCATCGCCACGGCGTCGACGCCTTCGCCGCCGCGGGCGTGCCGCTCATGGAGGCCTTCGGTCCGAACCTCTACCAGTGGGAACGCCAGTACTTCCAGGATAACGCGCTCGGCGGCCGCAAGCCCGACCGCGCCGTCGCCGACGAGATGGCCTCGCTCGCCAAGGAGCTCATGGGCCAGCCCGTCGTCACGATCCACCGCGACTTCCAGTCTCAGAACATCATGGTGCGCGACGGCACCGCCTGGCTCGTCGACCTCCAGGGACTGCGGCACGGCTGCATGTTCTACGACTACGCCGCGCTCGCCTTCGACCCTTACCTCACGCGCACCGACATGGACCTCTGGCGCATCGAGATCGAGGACCACGCGCGCGAAGTCTCCGGCTGGAAAGGTTCCAGCGACGAGTTCTCGCACCTCTTCCACGTCGCCGCGACGCAGCGTCTCCTGCAGGCCTGCGGAGCCTACGGCTTCCTCGGCCACAAGAAGGGCCGCCCGGAATACCTCGCGCACCTGCCGCAAGGCCTGCGCAACCTGACGATCGCCGCCTCCCTCTGCGGGAAGCGACGTATCGCCAGGCTGGCGGAAGAACTCGCGGGCGCCCCGACGAAGGTCAGCCGTTGACCTTGTCGTCGAGGAAGCGGACGACCTCGTCTTCGGTCATGCGCACCTGCTCCAGCGTGTCGCGGTCGCGGACCGTGACGCCGGCGCCCTTCTCGATCGTGTCGAAGTCGATGGTGATGCCGTAAGGCGTGCCGATCTCGTCCTGGCGGCGGTAGCGGCGGCCGATGGCGCCGGCGGCGTCGTAGAAGACGTTGTGGCGCTTCTTCAGGCGACGGTAGAGGGCCTCGGCGCGTTCGACGAGCTCGGGCTTGTTCTTCACCAGCGGGAAGATCGCGGCCTTGAAGGGGGCGACGCGGGCCGGGAGGCGGAGCACGACGCGCTTCTCGCCCTCGACCTCGTCCTCATGGTAGGCCGTGGTGAGGAGCGCGAGGAACACGCGGTCGACGCCGACGGAGGGCTCGATCACGTGCGGGATGTAGCGGGCCTTGGCGGCCTCGTCGAACCAGTCGAGCTTCTGGCCCGAGACGTTGCTGTGCTGGGTCAGGTCGAAGTCGCCGCGGGCGGCGACGCCCTGGAGCTCCTGCACGCCGAAGGGGAATTCGAACATGATGTCCGTGGTGCCCTTGGAATAGTGGGCGAGCTTCTCGGTCGGGTGCGGGTAGAGCGAGAGCTTCGCGCGCGGGATGCCGATGGATTCGAACCAGGCCAGGCAGCCTTCGATCCAATCCTTGTGGGCGGTCGACCAGTCCGCGGACGGCGAGATGAAATACTCGATCTCCATCTGCTCGAACTCGCGGGAGCGGAAGATGAAGTTGCGGGGATTGATCTCGTTGCGGAACGCCTTGCCGATCTGGGCGATGCCGAAGGGCAGCTTCACGCGGCCCGTGTCGACGACGTTCTTGAAGTTGATGAAGATGCCCTGCGCGGTCTCCGGACGGAGGTAGGCGGTGGCCGACGCGTCCTGCATGGCGCCGACGTACGTCTGGAACATCATGTTGAACGAGCGGGGCGGCGTGAGCGAACCCGGCTTGCCCGTGGCGGGCGAAGGCACGAGGGCGTGCTCCTCAGGCTTGGCCTCGGTGTAATCCTTGAGCACGACCGGCTCGAGCGCGCCCTGCTTGGCGAGCTTGCGCTTCATCTCGTTGGCCATCTCGTCGGCCTTGGCCTGCATGCCGTCGTCCTCGAGGACGGAGACGTAGCCGATCGTCTCGCCGGCGACGCGCACCGGGGCGAAGAAGAGCTGGTCGGCGCGGTAACGCATCTTCGACTCCTTGCAGTCCACGAGCGGGTCGGTGAAATTGTCGATGTGTCCCGAAGCCTTCCAGGTCGTCGGGTGGTGGATGATCGAGGAATCGAGGCCGACGATGTCGTCCCGGCGATGCACGAAATCCTGCCACCAGGCCTGCTTGATGTTGTTCTTCAGCTCGACGCCGAGGGGGCCGTAGTCGAAGAAGCCGTTGAAGCCGCCGTAGATGTCGGAGGAAGGGAAGACGAACCCGCGGCGTTTGCACAGGTTGATGATGGATTCCATCTTGTCGGTCGGGTCGGCCATGGCGGGTAAAAGCCCCTCACCTATCCCCGCTCCGGGGGTCCGCCGCAAGCCTGTTCCCTCAGCGGGGCTGGGGCTCAGTCGTGAGTCCGGCGGCCTTCTTCTTCCAGGTCCGGGCGCCCTCGGAGACCGCGCGGAGAACCCCGGAAACGTCGCCGGCGGCCGCGGCCATGCCCGACTGCGAACCCTCGAGGGCCGCGCCGAAGGAAGCGAGGGCCGCGGCCGCATCGGCGAGGCGGACCTGCAGGAGGGCGAGCGTCTCGTCGTCGAGGCCGCGCTCGGCTTGCTCCACCGCACCGCGGAGCCGGCGGGAAGCTTCGGTGAAACGCCGCGCGCGTTCGCCCAAGGCGTCCGCGTCGGTGGCTTCGCGGACGGCGGCGGTGCGCGCGACGAGGTCCGCGGAGAATCGGGCCGCACGGGCCGGGTCGGCGGCGATCAGCCAGCGGTCGAGATCCCGGTCGAGTTCGGCGGCCAGACCGACGAGGTCGGCCTGGGCCAGACGCTCGAGCTGGTCGACGAAACCTTCGAGGCGGCGTCCGAACGCATCCCCGACGGGAGGGATTTCATCGCGCCGCAGGGCGGCCGTCGGCGGGGCCGCGGCGGCGTCCCAGACCAATTCGACCTGCAGCAGGCCGGAAGACGGATTGACCGTGATCAGCCGGGCCCGGAGCCCGCGGGCGACCTCTTCGCCGAGCCGATCGCCGCGGAGGCGGTCGGCGAAACCGCGATCCTCCAGCGCGGCCGGGTCGAGGCTCAGGTTGACGAGCGGGCGCAGGCGCCCGTCCGCGTCGGCATCGAGGCCGATGGAGGCGACCTGCCCCACCGTGACGCCTTTGACGCGCACCGGCGTGCCGGTGGAAATGCCTTCGACAGAGAACGGCGGGCGGAAGACGACGGTGACGAGCGGCGCGGACCAAGCGCGCCACCAGGCGAAACCAGACCACAGGACTCCCGCGACCAGCACGGCCAGCATCAAGCCGCCGAGCGCGCGTCGGCTCATCCGGCGGTCTGGGGATAGCTACCGAGCCATTTCACGACCTCGCAGCGAGGCTTCAGCTCGCCGATGGCCGCCTGGACCGCCGGCGTCTCCCAGTGACCCGGGAAGTCGATGAAGAACAGGTACTCCCAGGCGCGGCGATGGCTCGGACGCGATTCGATGCGGATCAGGTTGATGCCGCGGTCGGAGAAGGCCGCGAGCGCGCCCTGCAGCGCGCCAGGCTCATGCTTGAGGGTGAGGACGACGCTCGTGACCTCTTCGGGAGCGCCGACCGCGTTGGCGGACTTGGCGATGACGAAGAAGCGCGTGGCGTTGTCGCGGCGATCCTGGATGCCGCGGGCGAGGATGGGGACGCCGCGCGATTCGGCGGCGGTGGCGGACGCGACGGCGGCCTGGCCTTGCGGCGAGCGCGCGACGAGTTCGACGGCGGCCGCGGTGCTGTCGGTCTCGACGAGGGCGGCCGCGGGCAGATGGCGGGAGAGCCAGCCGCGGCACTGGGCGAGGGCGATATCCTTGGAGAGCACCTTGGACACCTGGTCGATGGGGCCTTGGCCGACGAGACACTGCTCGACCGAGAGCGTGACCTGGGCGACGACCTTCAGGTCGGACTCCGCGAGGAGGTCGAGCGAATGGCTGACGACGCCTTCGGTGGAGTTCTCGACCGGGACGACGCCGTAGGAGGCCTCGCCGGATTCGACGGCGGCGAAGACGTCGCCGATGGCGCGCAGCGGCAGCGAAGGCACGCTGGTGCCGAAGGCGCGGATCTGGGCCTGCTGGGTGAAGGAGCCTTCCGGCCCGAGGTAGGCGACGGGCTTGGCAATCTGGGCACCGATGGAGAGCGAGATGATCTCGCGGTAGACGGCGCGGAGGCCGGAAGCGGGGATGGCGGGAGCGGCCTCGGTGATCGAGCGCAGCAGCTGCTCTTCGCGCTGCGGAGCATAGACCGGCGCGCCGGACTTCAGCTTGGCCTCGCCGATGGCGCGGGCCACCTGCAGGCGTTCGCCGAGCAGGCGAAGGATTTCACGGTCGATGCGGTCGACCTCGCGGCGATGGTCTTCGAGGCTCATGCGCCGGGGGCCTCGGGTTCGGGCGGCGGCTCGGTGGCGACCGCGGCGGCGGACTGGTCTTCGAGAGGCAGGCCCACTTCGGCGTCGCCGACTTCGACCGGCGTCGTGGCGCGCGTGATCCATTCCGAAATCTGCGCCGGGGAAAGCACGTCGGAAGCCGGCAGTTCGCCGAGCGAACGCAGGCCCGTGAAATCCAGGAACTTGTCGGTCGTGCCGTACTGCAGCGGACGGCCCGGCAGGTCGGCGCGGCCCGTGACGGCGACGAGTTCGAGTTCGAGCAGACGCGTGAGCGCGCTGTCGACGGAGACGCCGCGGATGGCTTCCATCTCGGATCGGGTGACCGGCTGGCGGTAGGCGACGATGGAAAGCGTCTCGAGCGAGGCCGGGCTGAGGCGCTGCGGGCGGGGCTCGCCGCGGAGCAGGCGGACCCAGTCGGCGTAGGCCGGGGAGATCACGAGGCGGAAGCCCTCCGGCCCCTGCAGGATGCGGCAGGCGTCATTGGCCTCGCGCATCTCGGCTTCAAGGGCGTCGACGGCTTCACGGATCTGGGTGGCCGTCAGCAAAGTCGGGACTTGGTCGATGATATCCTGGATGATTTCCTGGACGGGCGGTCCGGCGGGCAGGACGGTGGGCTCACCGGCGGCTTCCAGCAGGTCGGGCTGCTTCTCGGCGGCGACCTGGGCGTGGTAGCGCTGCACGACCTTCTGGATGTCCTTGATGGACACCGACTCGGAGGTCGAGAACAGGAGCGCCTTGATGATTTTCTTGAGATTGAATTCCACGGGACGAAGGGGGTCTTAAATCGGATTGTAAGGGAGCGTCAGGGCGGTTCAGTGTCCGGCTCCCTGCCCTCTTATCTAGGGGGCGACCATCCCCTGACAACCGCAGACTTTTCACATCCCATGAGCACACCCGAGCACGCCCGCCAACACTCCGCCGCCGTCGTCGACGGCCCCGATCGCGCCCCCAGCCGAGCGATGCTCCGGGCGGTGGGCTTCAATGACGCCGACTTCCAGAAGCCCGTGGTCGGCATCGCCTCGACCTGGTCCATGGTCACCCCTTGCAACATGCACATCGACCGCCTGGCCACCGAGGCCGCCAAGGGCGCCGACGCGGCCGGCGGAAAAGCGGTGATTTTCGGCACCATCACCGTGTCCGACGGCATCTCGATGGGCACTCCCGGCATGCGCTATTCGCTCGTCTCGCGTGAGATCATCGCGGACTCCATCGAAGCCGTGACCGGCGCCGAAGGCTTCGACGGCCTCGTCACCATCGGCGGCTGCGACAAGAACATGCCCGGTTGCGTGATGGCGATGGCCCGCATGAACCGCCCCTCCGTGTTCGTCTACGGCGGCACCATCGTCCCCGGCCTGCACAAGGGCAAGGCCGCCGACATCGTCACCGTCTTCGAAGCCGTCGGCCAGCACGCCGCCAAGCAGATCGACGACGCCGAGCTGAAGGAGATCGAGAAGTGCTCCATCCCGGGCGAAGGCTCGTGCGGCGGCATGTACACCGCCAACACCATGGCCTCGGCGATCGAAGCCATGGGCCTGAGCCTGCCGGACAGCTCCGCCCAGCTCGCGAACTCCAAGGACAAGCTGGTCGACTGCGAACGCGCCGGCAAGGCCGTGCTCGACCTGCTCAAGAAGAACATCCGTCCGCTGGACATCATCACCAAGAAGTCGATCGAGAACTCGATCGTCACGGTCATCGCCCTCGGCGGTTCGACGAACGCCGTCCTGCACCTCATCGCCATCGGCCATTCCGCGGGCATCAAGATCACCCTGGAAGACTTCGAGCGCATCGGCCGCAAGGTCCCCGTGCTGGCGGACCTGAAGCCGAGCGGCAAATATAACATGGCCCACTTCGTGCGCATCGGCGGCCTCCAGCCGCTGCTCAAGATGCTCCTCGACGCCGGCCTGCTCCACGGCGACTGCATGACCGTCACCGGCAAGACCGTCGCGGAGAACCTCGCGAATGTCGGCCCCTACTCCGCCGACCAGGACGTGGTGCGTCCGATGAGCAATCCCATCAAGGCCGACAGCCACCTCCGCGTCCTCCGCGGCAACCTCGCCCCGGACGGCGCGCTCGCCAAGATCACGGGCAAGGAAGGCAGCTCGTTCACGGGCCACGCCATCGTCTACGAATCCGAAGAAGCCTCGCTCCGCGGCATCCTCGACGGCGAAGTGAAGGACGGCCACGTGATCGTCATCCGCAACGAAGGCCCCAAGGGCGGACCCGGCATGCGCGAGATGCTCGGACCTACCAGCGCCGTCATGGGCAAGGGCATGGGCAAGACGGTGGCCCTGATCACCGACGGCCGCTTCTCCGGCGGCAGCCACGGCTTCGTCGTCGGCCACGTCTCCCCGGAAGCCGCCTCCGGCGGCCCGCTCGCCATCGTGAAGAACGGCGACCGTATCCACATCGATGCGGTGAAGAACGAACTCAACCTCGACCTTTCGGCCGCGGAGATCGCCCGCCGCCTCAAGGATTGGCAGCCCTCGCCCTGCAAGGAAAAGCGCGGCGTCCTGGCCAAGTACGCCAAGCAGGTGAAGTCGGCCTCCGAAGGCGCCATCACCGACGGCGACTGAGGTCCGCCTGAGTCGAAATGAAAGGGCGGACGCCTCGGCGGACCGCCCTTTTTGTTGCAAGCCCCGCGAGGCGAGGGAGAATCGGGTCATCGTGGCCTCCTCCTTCGACCTCTACCGCCAGCAGCTCCTCAGCTTCCCTGAACTCGGCATCTCGCTCGACTTCAGCCGCGCGCCCGCCCCGGCGGGCTTCGCCGAGAAGATGGCGCCGGCCATCGCCCAGGCCTTCGCCGACATGGCCGCCCTGGAAAAGGGCGCCGTCGCCAACCCCGACGAGAAACGCATGGTCGGACACTACTGGCTGCGCACGCCGGAACTCGCGCCCGACGCGAAGATCGCCGACGACGTGAAGGCCGCCGTCGAAGGCATCGCCGGTTTCGCCGCGCAGGTCCACGCGGGCCAGGTCAAAGGCTCCGCCGGCAAGTTCACCGACCTCCTGTGCATCGGCATCGGCGGCTCGGCCCTTGGCCCGCAGTTCGTGGCCGACGCCTTGGGCGGCAAAGCGGATAAGCTCCGCGTGCACTTCATCGACAACACCGACCCGGACGGCATCGACCGCGTCTTCGACACCCTCGGCGACCGCCTCGGCACCACGCTCGCGATCGTGACCTCGAAATCCGGCAGCACGCCCGAACCCCGCAACGGCCAGCTCGAAGCCGCGCTCCGCTGGAAGCAGGCCGGACTTTCTTTCGCCGCCCACGCCGTCGCCGTCACCGGCGAAGGCAGCCAGCTCGACCAAGTCGCCGTCACCGAAAAGTGGCTCGCCCGTTTCCCCATGTGGGATTGGGTCGGCGGCCGCACGAGCGAGATCGGCCCGGTCGGGCTCCTGCCGGCCGCCCTGCAGGGCCTGGACATCCGCGGCCTGCTCGCCGGCGCCCGCGAGATGGACGCCCTGACGCGCGCTCCCGACGCCGCCCGTAATCCGGCCGCGGCGATGGCGCTGGCCTGGCATCACCTCACCGAAGGCCGCGGTTCCAAGGCCATGGTCGTGCTCCCCTACAAGGACCGCCTCCTGCTCTTCTCCCGTTACCTCCAACAGCTCGTCATGGAGTCGCTGGGCAAGGAACATGACCTCCAAGGCCGGCAGGTCTTCCAAGGTCTGACCGTCTACGGCAACAAAGGATCGACCGATCAGCACGCCTACGTGCAGCAGCTCCGCGACGGTGTGAATAACTTTTTCGCCGTCTTCATCGAAGTCCTCAAGGACCGCGAAGGCGTCTCGCCGGAAGTCGAACCGGGCGTGACCTCCGGCGACTACCTGCAGGCGTTCCTGCTGGGCACCCGCGAAGCCCTTTCCGGCAGCGGACGTGCCAACATCACCATCACCCTGCAGCAGGTGGACGCCCGTGCCATCGGCATGCTGATCGCGCTCTTCGAAAGGGCCGTCGGTCTCTACGCCAACCTCCTTGGTATCAACGCCTACCACCAGCCGGGCGTCGAAGCCGGCAAGAAGGCCGCTTCCGAGACCCTTAAAATCCGCGCCGCCGCCCTCGCCGCCTTGGCCAGATCCAAGGGCAAATGGTTCTCCGCGCAGCAGGTTTGCGAGGAAATTGCTCTTGAGGGGCGACAGGAATTGGTGTTCAAAGTCCTCCTGCACGTTTCCGCCAACCCCGGGGCGATTACTCGAAAGGATTCTCCTGACCCCGGGCTCACTCTCTTCCGTCATTCCTAACCCACTTCCTACCCCTACCCCATGAAACCGAAGCTCAACGCCTTCCTGCGCATCCTGACCGTCGTCGCCGCCCTCGCCGCCGTCGCCTTCGCCTTCCTCCTGAAAGGCAAGATGGACGCCGCCCTGACCCAAACCGCCTGGGCCGTGACCGACGAAGAGGTCAAGGCCGGCAAGGAATACGACGCCCGCATGGCCTCGCTCGCCGGCGTCAAGGCCCTGCTCGACAAGAAGCGGAAGGAAATCGAAGAAGCCAACCTGGCGAAGAAGGACCTGAACGCCACGGTCGCCGATAAGAACACCAAGATCGAAGGCCTCACCGCCGCCAACACCACCCTCGAAGGCGAACGTGCCGAGCTCACCCGCAAGCGCGACGAACTCGCCGCCCAGCTGACCGACGCCAACAGCAAGAAGGACGGCGCCATCGCCGAACTGACCACCGTCAAGGAAGACCTCGTCCGCGCTACCGAGAAGGCCGCCGGCATGTTCACCAAGGAACAGCTCGCCGAAATCGAAGCCAAGGCCAGCAAGGCCGAAGAACTCGCCGCCGCCCTCCGCGGCAAGTACACCGCCCTGCATGCCTGGGCTGCCCGCGCCTCCGACAACACCGCTCCGGGCGGTTTCCAGCGCGACCCCTTCGGTGAGCCCGCCAAGGAAGGCGAAGCCCCGACCGCCGTCGCCGTGACCGTCGAAGCCGCCACCGACGCCGTGCCGACCACCGTCCTGGCCCTCGACGCCAAGTCCGGCATCGTCGCCTTCTCCGCTGGCGAAGCCAACGGCATCAAGGAAAAGGCCGACTTCGACGTGAAGGTCGACGGCAAGAAAATCGGCCGCGTCCGTATCTCCTCCGTGAAGGGCGCCATCTCTTACGGCCAGCTCCAGGCTGACAAGGATCTCGACCTCGGCGCCATCGCCAAGGCCGCGGCGGTGTCCCTCGCGCCTTCCACTAAGCTCGCCAGCAAGTAAGATGTCCACCCGCCTCACGATCGCTCTCGCCCTCCTCGCCTGCCTCGCCGGCCTGGTCGGCTGCGAGACCGTCGAGAAGCCGGCTGACTCCATGCTGCCTCAGTCTCAGCCTGCCAGCTGGCAGGGCGGCCTCCCGGGCGTCTCGACGCCTGGTTCCGGCTACCGCCGCTGATGACCGCCCGCGACGCAGGCGCCGACGGCCGACCGGCCGGCCGGCTCTGGGTCGTGGCCACCCCTCTGGGCAACCTAGGCGATATCACCGCCCGGGCCCGCGAGGCTATCGCTGAGTGCGACCTGGTGGCCTGCGAAGACACGCGGGTGACCGGCGGACTGCTCCGTCACCTCGACATTTCCAAGCCGATGCTCGCCTACCACGAGCACAACGAAAAGGACGCCGCCGTGCTCATCGCCGACAAGGTGGCCGGCGGCGCCCGCATCGCTTTGATCACCGACGCCGGTACGCCCGGCATCAGCGACCCTGGCTTCCGCGTGACCCGCGAATGCCGCCGCCGCGGACTGATCGTCACGCCCCTGCCCGGCCCCTGCGCCATCGTCGCCCTGCTCTCGGCATCGGGACTGCCGACCAACGCCTTCCGCTTCGTCGGCTTCCTGGCGCCGAAATCCGCCGCCCGGCGCCGCTTCCTCGAAGGCCTGAAGCCCGCGGACGAGACCGTCGTGCTGCACGAATCCTGCCATCGGATCGGCGACTTCCTCGACGAGATGCTCGAGATCCTCGGCCCCACCCGGGTCGTCTGCGTCGGCCGTGAACTCACGAAGCTGCACGAGACCATCCGTACCGCGCCCCTGGCCGAGCTGGTCCCGGCTTTGAAGAGCGGCTCGCTCAAGGGCGAATTCACGGTGGCGATCGCGCCGGCCGACTTCGTCCTCTGACCCTTATCGCGGGTTGACCAGTCGGGCGGTTCGACCGCATCCTTGCGGCCAATGGCGGGTTTCGACGACAGTCTGGTCCGCGAGTACTTCGAGATGAACGGTTTCTTCGTGCGTCAGTCGCGCAAGTACGCCGTCCAATCCCGCCGGAAGCGCGCCGACGAAGAAGGCGACCTCCTGGTGATCAACCCGTCGCCCCGGCGCGGCGGCGAGACCCCCTTCCAGCTTTTCAGCTCCGACCTACCAGGCCTGTCCGCTGCCGTGGTGGCGGTGAAGGCCTGGCATACCACGAAGGCCATCACGCCGACGATGATCAAGAAAGGCGACCTGCTGGAATTCGTCCGCAAGGAAGCGGTCGAAGCGGCCAAGGAGGCCTTCGCCGACCTCACGCCGACCGAGGGCCAGCCCCTGGCCAAGGTCCTCGTGCTCCCGGGTATCCCGGCCGCCGAGCCGCAGCGCTCCGAAAGCATCACGCTGCTCCGCGAGAGCGGCGTGGACCATGTGCTCACCTTCCGGACCATCCTCGAGAATCTCGTCCAGGCGGTCGAATCGAACCAGAGCTACGCGAAATCCGACACCTTGCAGTTGCTCCGCCTGCTCCGCGTCTACGATATGGTCAAGGCCGCCCAGCTTGAGCTGTTCGGCTCCGCCCTCCCTCCGAAGTGATCCATTCCTCCGCCCAGGTCCACCCTTCCGCCCGCCTCGCGCCCGACGTCGAGGTCGGTCCGTTCGCGATCATCGAGGCCGGCGCGGTGCTCGGGGCCGGCTGCCGCCTGGCGGCGCACGCGATCGTCAAAGCCCGCGCGCGCCTCGGGGCCGGCGTGCGCGTCGACCACTTCGCGGTCGTCGGCGGCGATCCGCAGGACCTCTCCTTCGACCCCGCGACGGACTCCGGCACGGTCATCGGCGACCGCACGGTGATCCGTGAGCATGTCACCGTCCATCGCGCCACGAAGGCCGGCGAGAACACGGTCATCGGCGCGGAGGGCCTGCTCATGGCCGGCAGCCACGTCGCCCACGACTGCGTGCTCGGCGACCACGTCATCCTCGCGAACGGCTGCATGCTCGGCGGCCACGTGCATGTCGGCGACCGCGCGTTCGTCAGCGGCGGCGTCGCGGTCCACCAATTCTGCCGCATCGGCGGCGGCGCCCTCGTCTCGGGCAACGCCGTGATCACCGAAGACGTGCCGCCGAACGCGCTCGCCCACGGCCGTAACCTCGTCGCCGGCCTGAACCTCGTCGGGTTGCGTCGTCGCGCGGTGCCGGCCGCCGCCGTCGCCGAGATCAAGCGAGCCTATCACGCCGTCTACGCCTCGCAAGGCGCCTGCGCCGCGCTCGCGCAGGAGGCCCTGGCGACCGGCGCTTACCAGACCGTTGAAGCGCGCGATTTCCTGAACTTCTTCCTCGGCGGCAAGCGCGGCCGCTTCGTCTCCCCCGCATGAACGCCTTGCCCATCGCCGTCACCTGCGGAGATCCGGCCGGCGTCGGACCCGAACTGCTCGCATCTTGGCTCAAGGCCCATGCGGAGCAGGCCGACTCGGTGATGCCCATCGGCCCGGCCGACTGGATCGCTTCGCTCGGTCGAGGGCTCGCGGTCGGCCCGGCCGACTACCGTACGCAACCGGGCCGACCTGACGATACCGGTCAACTCATCGCGATCGAAGCGATGGAACTCGCCGCTCGCGGCGCGACCGGCGGTCGTTTCGCCGCGGTCGTGACGGGTCCGGTGAACAAGAAAGGCCTCGCCGCCGTGGGCTATGATTTCCCCGGTCAGACCGAGTTCTTCGCCTCGCGCTGGGACGGCGAGCCCGTCATGGCGTTCGCCGGCGGCAAGATGACCGTCGGACTCGTCACCTGGCACATCCCGCTCGCCGAAGTCCCTCGCGCCGTGACCGGCGCGGACGTCCGCCGCACCGTGCTCGCGCTGATCGCCCTGCGCGCGAAGCTGGGCGATGCGCGGCCGCGGATCGCGGTGTGCGGCGTCAATCCGCACGCCGGCGAAGGCGGCCTGCTCGGACAAGAGGACGACCGCATCATCCGGCCCGCCGTCGAAGCCTTGCGCGCCGCCGGCCACGACGTCACCGGCCCGCTGCCCGGAGACACCGTCTTCCATCGCCATCTGCAGGGTGAGTTCGACGCCGTCGCCGCGACCTACCACGACCAAGGGCTCGCGCCGCTGAAGGCCGTGGACTTCTCGACCTCGGCCAACCTCAGCCTCGGCCTGCGCCACGTGCGCACGAGCCCTGACCATGGCACCGCCTACGAGCTCGCCGGCAAAGGCAAGGCGGACCGCGGCAGCTTCGACGCGGCGATGCGGCTGGCGCGCCTGCTTTCCGCGTGATGCGCGCGTCGCTGCTTTGGCTCGTCGCCTGCCTGACGTTGGTCGCGGGCGATCGACGGATCGCAAGCTACAGTCCGGGCGCGACACAGACCTTGCTCGACCTTGGGTGCTCCGACGAGATCGTGATGGCCACGCGTTGGTGCCCGCTGCCGAAAGAGCATCCGGCCGGCCGATCCGCCGACATCTTCCTTCCGGACCTCGAGCGATTGCTGCTGGCCAAGCCCGACCTCGTCGTCATCCCGCGCATGGCGAACCCGCTCTGGGCCGAGAAGTGCGCCGGCGCCGGACTGCGCACGCTGGTGCTCCATCGCGAATCGGCGGATGCCGTGAGCCGGGACATCCGGTTGCTCGGTGAAGCGACCGGACGACCAGACCAGGCGCTGCGCCTCAGCGGCGAACTGACGAAGCGTCCGAGCGGAGAGCCGCGCCCGATCCTCATCGTCTGGGACGGCGTCATGGCGGGCCCGGAAACCTACCTCGCTGAGCCCTTGGCGGCGGCAGGATGGAAATCCGCGCTACCCCAAGGGTCTTGGCTGAAGTTCGACTGGGAGCTGCTCGCCAGCACCAAGCCGGAGGCCGTGCTGTGGATTCAGAACGGACCCAAGGACGGCCCGATCGGCTTATATGCGGAGAAAGTCGCCGAAATGAAAGGACTCCCCTCGATCCGAAGCCTGCCCTGCGTGGTCAAGGAACGGGTCTATCAGACGAATAATCGTAGTAACTGGTTGCCTGGCAGTGGCTTAAATAAAATCAACGCCGACCTTCGACGACTGCGAGAGCAAATCGGGCCCTGAGGGGTTACCGGGCCAAAATTGGCCTTCGGTCGATTGACAGCGGGCCGATTCGGACGACACTGTTTGTCCACACCATGAACACCAAGTTCCTCAAGCTCCTCGCTCTCACCGTCGGTCTCCTCGCCGTCACCGCTTCCTTCGTCAGCGCCGAAGAGAAGAAGGAAGGCAAGTGCCCCTGCGAAAAGGAAGCCCCTAAGGCCGCCGTCTTCGCTGACGAAGAAAAGAAGGACTGCAAGTGCCCTTGCGAAAAGGAAAAGCCCAAGGCTGGCGCCGACGAAGAGAAGAAGGACGGCAAGTGCCCCTGCGAGAAGGAAAAGCCCAAGGCCTAACCTTCCCGCTCAGGCGATCAAAGGACGAACCTGCGGGTTCGTCCTTTTTGTTGGCCTAGAAAGCCAGCTTCAGTTCCGTGCGCACGAAGGCCGGGAAATCGTCGTGCACCGCGAAACCGCGGGCCGCGGCCTGCGCAAGCTCTTCGGGCTTGGCGGCCCCGCTGCGCATCGCGCACGACCGGATACCCGCGTTGAGGCCTGCGTCCCAATCCGTGACCCGGTCACCGGTCATCCAACAGCGGGCCGGGTCCAACCCGTGCTCGGCGATTTTCTCGAGGATGAAACGCGGGCTCGGCTTACGATAGAGGGAAGGCTCATCGGGACGTTCCGGTGCGGCCTTGATCTCCAAGATCCCCGGGGCCGGCAGGGCGAGCAGCTCCAGCATGCGGCGATTGCATGCGTGGTATTGGTCCCAAGTGAAGATCCCCCGGTTGATGCCGCTTTGGTTTGTGAGGATGAAGAGACGATAGCCGGCCTGCAGACAGGCCTCCAAGGCGGGTTTGACGCCCGGAATCAGCTCGATCTGCTCTTCCCGGCAGGTGTGGTGGTGGTCGCGGATCAGATTACCGTCGCGGTCCAGAAAAAGGGCGGGGTGGCCAGGCATCGCCCCAGCCAACCGAACTTGCCCACAATCGCAAGGGAATGGAAAGGGGGCTTGACCGAGGGGGCGGGAGGGGTAGAACCGACCCTCATCCAAGCGTAGAACCATGGCCAATCCGAAACGTAAACAGTCCAAACGCCGCAGCCGACTCCGTCGTGGCGCCAACCAGTTCCGCGCCCCGAAACTCGTCAAGGATGCCGAATCCGGCGCCCTTCGTCGCTCCCACCGCGTCGACCCGACCACGGGTAAGTACCGCGGTCGCCAGGTCCTGGACACCGGAGCCTAAGCTCCACCCCGGGCTCAGCCCGATCTCATGACCGAAGCCGCTCCGAAGAAAGGCCACCGAATCGCCCTGGATTGCATGGGCGGTGACATGGGCCCTTCGGAAGCCGTGGCCGCCGCCGCCCTCGCCTTCAAGGACGGGATCATCGGCCCGGAAGACACCTTGGTCCTCGTCGGCCACGAGGACAACCTGCGCATGCTCGCCTCGGATCACCGGGCGCTCAAGAACTCCCGCGTCTTGTTCCGCCAGGCCGCCAGCATCGTGGCGTCCGACGACGCGCCCATGGCCGTGCTCAAGTCGAAGCGCGACTCCTCGATGGTGATCGCCCTCGAGATGCTCAAGGCCGGCGAAGTCGACGCCGTCGTCTCGACCGGCAACACCAAGGCCCTCGTGGCGGCCGGCACCATCAAGGTGCGCCCCATGGAAGGCGCCGAACGCCCTGCCCTCGCGGCCATCATGCCGCGGCGCGAAGGCCATTTCATCATGCTGGACGTCGGGGCGAACCCCGAAGCCACGCCCGCGCAGCTGCTGCACAACGCCGTCCTCGGCTCGATCTACGCCCAGAGCGCCCTCGGCATCACCCGCCCGCGCGTCGGCCTGCTCACCGTCGGCACCGAAGAGGGCAAAGGCGGTCCGCGCATCAACCGCACGCACGCCCTGCTCAAGGCCATGGGCGACCGCATCAATTACGTCGGCCCCGTCGAGGGCTTCGACGTCTTCGGCGACGCCTGTGACGTGGTCGTCACCGACGGCTTCACGGGCAACATCATCCTCAAGACGCTCGAAGGCCTGGTCTACATGGTCCGCGACATGGTCGGCAGCAAGGTGAAGAGCAATCCGGTGTACTTGGCCGGCGGCATCGCCATGTTCCCGCTCCTGCGCGACCTCAAAGGCAAATTGAAGCCAGAACGTTACGGCGGAGCCCCTTTGCTGGGCCTGACCGGCTTGGTCATGAAGGCCCACGGATCCAGCAACCGTCAGGGCATCGCCAGCGCCATCCGCCTGGGACTCGAAGCCCTCGGCCACGGCGCCGGCCACCGCATGCTGGCCGCGTTGGCGGAAGCGAACGCCGTCGTCGCCGCCACTCCCGAGGAGGCCTGAGGTTTTAGTGTTCCCTTCCCCGCCCAAGGGGTCTTTTCTCACGCATCGATGAGCAGCGCTGAGCTATCAGTCTTTATTCGGGCCATCGGGGTCCGCACGCCGGAACGCACGCTCACCAACGCCGAGCTCTCCAAGATGGTGGATACCTCCGACGAGTGGATCCAGACCCGCTCCGGCATCAGCGAACGCCGGATCGCCGGCCCGGGCGAGAATCCTTCGGACCTTGGCGCCCAGGCCGCCGCCCAAGCCCTGCAGCGCGCCGGCCTGACGCCGGCCGACGTCGACCTCCTCATCGTCGCGACGATGACGCCGGACGTCCCCTTCCCTTCCACGGCGTGTCTCCTGCAGGCCAAGCTCGGCCTGCGCCGTGACATCCCCTGCTTTGACGTCTCCGCCGCCTGCTCCGGCTTCGTCTACGCCCTCCAGGTCGCCAAGGACATGATGCGCTCCGGCGCCTACCGACGCGCCCTCGTCGTCGGGGCCGAGAAGCTCTCCAGCGTCGTGGACTGGTCCGACCGCACCACCTGCGTCCTCTTCGGCGACGGCGCCGGCGCGGCCCTCCTCGAGACCACCACGGAAAAGAACGTCGGCCTGCTCGGCAACCTGCTCGGCGCCGACGGCAACAACGCCGAACTCCTGCATTGCGCGGCCGGCGGATCCGCCGCTCCCGCCACGGCCGATTCGCTCCGCGAGGGCCGTCACTACCTCCGCATGAACGGCAAGGAAGTCTTCCGCCACGCCGTCCGCGTGATGGCCGAGTCCTGCGAAAGGGTGCTCGCGCAGTGCGGCGTGACCTCGGCGGAAGTCGCCTGGTTCATCCCGCACCAGGCCAACATCCGTATCCTCGAGGCCGTCGCCAGCCAGCTCAACGTCGGCATGGAGCGCTTCCCTTCGAACCTGAGCCGCTACGGCAACACCTCGGCCGCCTCCATCCCTCTCGCGCTTGAAGAAGCCTGGAAAGACGGCAAGATCAAGCACGGCGACCTCATCCTGATCGTCGCCTTCGGCGCCGGTCTGACCTGGGGCGCGACCCTCCTTCGCTGGCATGAACCTAACCGCTAAACTCCTCCTCGCCGCAGCGCTCCTGCTCGGCGCCCACGTCCGTGCGGAATTCGTCCGGGTGGACGGCGCCTGGCAGGTCAAGCCCGGCACGCCCGCCGACGTCACCCCGCCTTCGCGGCTCTCCGTCCTGTTGCTCGCCATGGATCACGCTTCCGGACGTCTCGACGCCGGCGACGTCGGCGGAGCCCTCAAGGAATGGGAGATCATCGGCGAAGCCAACGTCGGCGCCGAAGCCGAAGCCATCGCCCTGCTCACCCGCGCCCGCATCTTCGTCGCGCGCGGCGAGTTCGAGAAAGCCACGGTCATCGTGGATGACCTCTTCGCCCGCCATTCCAGCTTCCCCGGCTTCGCCGGTGCGGTCGACCTGCAGTTCGACATCGCCAACCGTCTGGCGGAAGGCGAACGCCGTCGGCTCGGCGGCTGGTTCCCTTGGTTCAGCGACCGCGACAGCGCCATCGGAGCCTGGGAGAAGACCATCCGCCTTGCCCCGAACGGACCGAAGGCGGACGAATGCCTGATCCGCATCGCGCGCCTCGGCATGGAGCGCGACCTCCCGGCCAAGACCAACGACGCCCTCGAGCGTCTCGTCAGCGATTACCCGACCTCGAAGTTCGCGCCGGAAGCCCTCGAGCTGCTCGCGACGCTCCGGGCGAAGGAATCCCTCGGGCCCGCCTGGGACCAAGCCACGACGATCGAAGCCGCCGACCATTGGCGGACGTTGGCGGACCAGTTCCCCAATGACCCGCGGGCCAAGGTCGCCATCGAACAGATCGCCATCCTCCGGGACCGCGCCGCCCGGGCCCGCCTGAGCCTCGCGCGCTTCTACTTCTTCAACCGCAACAATCCCGAAGCGGCGAAGCTGATGGCGAACGCCTGCCGCAACATCGCGCCGGAATCCGCCGCCGCCAAGGAAGCGGAGGCGCTGCTCGCCTCGATCGAGAAGGATCCCACTCCGCCGAAGACCCTCGCCGACCGGCTCCTCGGCACCATGCCCCGGCCGCGCGCCGTGACGGAAGCCAAGCCGCAGGTCGTCGGCGAAGACCTCGACTCCCTCGGCTTCAAGAACGAAGGCGCCAAGGCCCCCGTCGGCCCCGCAAACCGATGAGGACCTGGCTGCTGCTCGGCGCGGCCCTGCTGCTCGCCGGATGTTCCGCCTATCAGGCCGGCGGCCCTAAGCCGGCTTTCCGTTCGCTGGAGATCGCCCCCGTCCGCAACTCGACGGCACGCAACGGCACGCACGCCGTCCTCCACGGCAAACTCAACGACGCTTTCGCGGGCGATCCGCGCGTGCGCCTCGGCGCCGGCGACGCCGTGCTGGCCACCGAAGTGACCGATTACCGCCGCGTCGGCTTCACCACCAAACCCGGCGACGCCTTCGCCTTCAACAGCTTCCGCGTGACGTTCGAGGTCCGCGCCACGCTGACCGCCCAAGGCGGCGCGCGCACCCTCTTCAAGGACCGCGTCTTCGTCGCCACCGCCACGCTGCAGAACGCCGGCGACCCCGTGGCCGAAGAACTCAGCGTCGCGCCGATGCTCTTCGCCGACATCGCGTCGCAGATCCGGCAAGCCGCCACCACGGCCTGGTGACATGAACCCGGTCGTCGTCGCACCGTCCCTCCTCGCCGCCGACCACGGCGCGTTCGCGCAAGGCGTCCGCGCGGTCGAGGCGGCCGGACTCGGCTGGCTGCATGTCGACATCATGGACGGGCATTTCGTGCCCAACATCAGTTTCGGTCCGCAGGTCGTCGCCGACCTCCGGCCGCTGACGAAGCTGCACTTCGACGTGCACCTGATGCTCAGCCATCCCGACCGCTACGTGGCCGCGTTCGCCCAAGCCGGCGCCGAACGCCTGACCGTGCACGTCGAAGCCGATCACGACATGGCGAAGACGCTCGCCGCCATCAAGGCCGCCGGACTCTCCGCCGGCATCGCGATGAATCCCGACGCCGACCCGCGGCGCGTGCTGCCCTACCTCGGCGACGTCGACCTCGTGCTCTGCATGACCGTCTTCCCCGGCTTCGGCGGCCAGTCCTTCATGCCCTCGGTGCTGGAGAGCATCCGCTTCATCGCCGCTGAACGCGCGAAGCGCGGCGCTCACTTCCGCCTCGAGGTCGACGGCGGCATCAACCTCGAGACCGGCCGCCGCTGCCGTGAAGCCGGGGCCGATACGCTCGTGGCCGGCACGGCCTTCTTCAAGGCGCCGGACCGTAAGGCCTTCGCGGCCGCGCTGACGGCCTAAGCGGCCGCCGGAGGCGGCGTCGCCCCGCCGGCGGCGGCCTTCTCCGTCTGCAAGCGCAACTGGCCGCAGGCGGCGTCGATATCGTGTCCCTTCTCGCGGCGCAGGGTGGCCGTGACGCCCAGCGCACGGAGCTCCTTCACGAAGCGGTCCTGGCGCGTCAGGGAGGGACGCACCCAAGGGAGGCCTTCGACCTTGTTGTACGGGATCAAATTGACGTGCGCATGCAGCTCGCGGGCGATGACGGCGAGCTTCTTGGCCTGCTCGAGCGAGTCGTTGATGTCCTCGATGAGGATGAACTCGAGCGTCAGCATGCGGCCGTGTTTGCGGGCGAAGGCCTTGGCCGCGGGAATCAGCTCCTCGAGCGGGAACTTCTTGTTCACCGGCATGATCTGGTTGCGGACCTCGTTGGTCGCGCCGTGCAGGCTGATCGCGAGGCGGAAGCCCAAGGGCTCCTCGGCCAGCTTGAGGATCTTGGGCACCACGCCGGAGGTCGAGATCGTCACCCGGCGGGCGCCGAAGCCGAAGCCCCACTGGGCGTTGACGATGCGGAGCGCAGCGAGGAGGTTGTCGTAATTCGCCAAGGGCTCGCCCATGCCCATGACCACGATGTTGTCGAAGGAAGCCAGCCCTTCGGCGGCACGGGCGGGGTCGGCCTTGTCTTCGATCCGGCAGACTTGGACGAGCTGGGAGACGATTTCCCCGATCGAAAGGTCGCGCTTCCAGCCTTCCAGGCCCGAGGCGCAGAACTTGCAGCCGTAGGCGCAGCCCACCTGGGTCGAGATGCAGATCGTCCGGCGGGACTTCTCCTGACCGACCCCCTCCATCGGGGCGCGGATGATGACCGTCTCGATCAGGGAGCCGTCGCGGAGGCGCTGCAGGATCTTCTGGGTGACGTCGGAGGAGGCCTTCCGTTGGACCAGGGCCGTGGACTCGAAGTCATATTGCTCGGCCAGCCAAGCCCGCAGGCCGGCCGGCAGGTTGGTCATGGTCTCGGCGGTTTCGGCCCGGCGGGGGTAGAGCCACTCGAAGACCTGACCTGCCCGGTAGCGGGGGTGACCGGCCGCGACCAACCGCTCGCCGAGGGTGTCGGGAGTTTCGCCGTGGATTGAGGGTTTTTCGGGCTTAAAGGCCATGGGAGGGGCAGGAGCAACGGACTCGGAGGCTCAGGACCCCGAAACCCCCGCCTTCCTGCTTGCAAGTGAGAATTGTTATCCCCAAAACCCACTTTTGCAATGAGCAACAAGGCCCTGACCCCACAAGGTGGTAAAATGAACTCCCTCCAGGCCGCCATCGACCTGGTGGCCACGGGTCAGCCGGCCTTCTGCCTCCACCAAGCCTGGGGCATCGGCGTCATCCGTTCCTACGACGAGGCGACCAAGCGCCTGGTCATCGACTTCCCTGAGCAGAACAAGAAGGGTCACGCCATGGATGCCGCCTTCTTCCTCGGCAAGATCGAGTTCATCAATCCTAACGGCCTGGTCGCCAAGGCTTACGCCGACGCCACCAAGACCGAGATCGCCAACCTCGTCGCCAACGATCCGGCCGGCGTGGTCAAGGCCCTCTTGGCCGAGTACCCGACCGGTGAATGCACTTCCTACGCCCTCGAAGCCAACCTCGACCGCGTCCACTTCGCCTCCCTCCCCGCCGGCAAGGACCGCGCCGCCGCCTTCAAGGCCTGGTGGACCAAGGGTCGCGCCGCCGTCCGCAAGGACCGCGCCATCCTCGTGCCCGAGCGCAAAGGCGGCCTGTACGCCCTCCTCGAAGCCCCGAAGGACCTCGGTGAAGACCTCTTCGCCCAGTACGAAAGCGCCCCGAATTTCGAGCGTAAGCTGCTGCTCCTCGAAGAACTCGCCGGCGCCGCCGTCGCCGAGACCCGCTCGGCCGCCAACGCCGCCAACCTCGACAAGGTCTCCGCCGACCTCCTCAAGGAGATCAAGAAGCTCGAGACCGCCCGCAAGCGCGACAACCTCCCCGCCATCCTCGGCGGCATCTGGAACCGCGATAAGTTCTTCCGCTCCGCCGTCGAGAACGTCGAGACCGTCAGCCCGACGGCCTCCGAGATCATCGCGCTCTGCACCGAAAGCGACCTCGCCTTCGTCGCCCTCAACATCCCGCACACCACCGAGAAGATCCGCAGCCTGCTGGACCTCGTGCGCGCCCACCACGGCGACCGCTGGGCCGACCGCGCCTTCGACCTCCTCCGCAACCGCGACATCGGCGGCACCAAGAGCGGCTCCGCCAAGCTCGTCTCGGAATCCATCGCCTACCTCTGCGACCAGGACCTCGCCGAGGCCGTCGCCACGCGCTTCGCGCAGTGGCTCGAGACCCGCGAACTCCGCGCCCCGGTGATCATCTGGATCATCAAGAACCGCGACTCCAAGAAGTACGCCGCCATCGTCGGCCGCCTGATCAACCCCGCCCTCCTCGGCGCCATCCTCTCGTCGATCGACACCGAGTCGCTCGAATCCAATTCGACCGCCCGCATCCCGCTGGCCAACGAGCTCATCAAGGACAAGGAACTGATCGCGAACATCCTCACGCCGGCCGAAGGCAAGAAGGCCGACAGCGAGACGATCTTCGACCTCACCCGCACGATGATGAGCAGCCAGGGCTTCGACGAGATGACGAAGAAGGCCCTCCTCTCCCGCCTCGCCAAGATCGAGCCGCACGTCCAGCGCCTCGCCAAGTCCAAGCACTCCGGCTCCGAAGCCGAAGAGAAGGAACTCCTCGTCTCCAAGCACTCGAAGGAAGTGAAGGAGCGCGAGCTCGAAGACATCGTCAAGGTGCGCCTCCCCGCGGTCAAGGAAGCCATCCAGATCGCCAAGGAGCACGGCGACTTGAAGGAAAATTCCGAATACAAGATGGCCCGCCAGGACCATGACACCCTCGCCGCCCGCCGCGCCGAGCTCGACGCGCTGCTCAAGAAGGCCCGCGTGACCGATTTCTCCGAAGCCAAGACCGACGCCATCAGCGTCGGCTCGAGCATCGTCCTCCGCCGCGGTTCCGACCAGACGGAGTTCGCCTACGACCTGCTCGGCGCCTGGGACGGCGAGCCGGAGAAGAACATCCTCTCCTACATCTCTCCGCTCGCGAAGCAGTTCCTCAACCACAAGGCCGGCGAGACGTTCACGACCAACATCAACGGCAAGGCCGAAAGCTGGACCGTCGTGAAGATCGGCCGCTGGGTCGACAAGCGCTGAACGGACCGTCAGTCCCTCCTGAAGAAGCCCCGGCGACGGGGCTTCCTCTTTTGACAAGCCCGCGCCCGCCGCCCATCCTGCCCTCATGCCCGACCCTTGGGAATCCCTGCGCCTGCTGGCCGACCCCACGCGCTCCCGCATGCTGCACCTGCTGCACCGCGGCGAACTGGCCGTCGGCGAGCTGCAGGAGATCCTCGGGCTTCCACAGTCTCGCATCTCCACCCACCTCGCCCTGCTGCGAAAGGGCGGCCTCGTGGTCGACCGACGCGACGGCAAGAAATCCTTCTACGCGGTGGCCCGCGACCTCCCGGACAGCGTCGGCGGCATCGTCGAGGCCGCCCTGGCCGCCAGCGCCCGCGAACCCAAGGCGGCGGCCGACCAGCGCTCCTGGCAGCGGATCGTCGAGAAGCGCCGGCAGAAGGCCGAGCAGCACTTCAACCTGGTGGCCGACCGGCTGGGCCGGAACTACTGCCCGGGACGCTCCTGGGAGGCCATCGGTCAGATGCTTTTCCTACTGACGCCCAAGGTCCGGATCGCCGACCTCGGGGCCGGCGACGGCACCCTCTCCCGCCTCCTCGCCCGCCAGGCCGAAAGCGTCCACTGCGTGGATAGCTCACCGCGCATGGTCCAGGTCGGCCGGGCCTTGGCCAAGAAGGAGCAGCTCCGCAACCTGACCTACGTCCTGGGCAACATCGAGAAGGTCCCCCTGCCGGACCGGAGCATCGACCTCGCCTTGCTGAGTCAGGCCCTGCACCACGCCGAGAACCCCCGCCAGGCCCTCGCCGAAGCCTTCCGCATCCTCAAGCCAGGGGGTCGCCTGATCGTCCTCGACCTACGCGCCCACCGCTTCGAGAAAGCGCGCGAACTATATGCCGACCGCTGGCTGGGTTTCAAAGAGAACGAACTCCACGATTGGATCGAGGAAGCCGGCTTCGCCCAATCTGAGGTGCGCGTGGTGGCCAAGGAAACCAAAGAGCCGGGCTTCGAGACCCTCTTGGCGACCGGCCTGCGTCCGGGGGCCTGAGTTATTCACAGTCAGACCCCCCGGCGGGCCCTGATATTTGCCCCTCGCAGGGGGCTTATTGCTTGGCATCCCTCGGCCGCTTAGGCTATTCCTTCGCACCCCCGACGCGGAGCAATATGCTCCCCTCACCCGATGCTTATCCCAGAGTCCCGCACCTACCAACTGGCCAAGGCCGCCCTGCTCGCCGTCCTCCTCGCCGTGACCCCCGTCACCGGCGTGCTTCGCGCCCAGACCAAGCCCCTGCCCACCGCGGAAAAGCAGGAAGACCCGTTGAACGTCCTCTACAAGGCCGCCGACAAGGCCTTCGAGGAAAAGAAATACCGGGAGGCCCTCGCGCTCTTCGAGGAGCTCGAGGAGAAGGCCGGCGACGTCGCCAACAGCATGAAGGCGGTCCTCTCCTTCCGCAAGGCCACCTGTCTCTTCTTCCTGAAGGACTGGCCCAAGGCCCAGGTGGAACTCACCGCTTTCCTCGATAAATATCCCAAAGGCACCGAAGATTTCTTCGACGGCGACAACCGCCGCGGCATGGCCGAACTGATCCTGATCGAAGCCTTCTCCAAGCAGGCCAAGTGGGACCAAGCGCTCACCCGCCTCGAGAAGATCCGCACCAACTCGCTCGCCCGCCCCGAGGAGCGCGTCTCCGCCTTCACGCTTTCGGCCCAGATCGTGGTCGACCGCGCCAAGAGCTCGCCCGAAGACCTCAAGAAAGCCGCCTACGCCCAGGCCATCAGCCTGCTCAAGCAGGCGACCGCCGAGGGCATCAACACGCCCGAACGCCGCGAAGCCGCCTACAAGCTCGTCGAGATGTACACCAAGCTGGGCCTGACCAAGGAGGCCACCCAGCTCAAGAGCGAGATCGACGCCCGCAGCACCGGCTCCCCGGTCGAAGTGGTGCGTTCCAACTTCCAGCGCCTGGAGATCGGCGACGCGCGTTTCGCGGCCGCCGAGTCCGCCGCCGACGAGGCCTTCCGCGGTGACTTCTACCGCCAGGCCCTCAACAACTACCAGGGCACGCTGCGGCGCGTGAACCTCACCCGCTCCTTCGCGAAGGCGATCGAGGCCAAGACCGCCGAAGTCGAGGGCATGACCAAGGCCGCCCCGAAGCCGAACCCTGAACAGGCCGACGCCATCCGTCGCGCCCAGCTCGACCTCGAACAGTTCAAGAAGATCGAGACCGAATTCAAAGCCAACAAGGACTACGACGCTTTCATCTCCTACCGCATCGGCCTCTGCCTCCTCGAGCTGAAGCGCCCGTGGGAGGCCCACGTCGCCTTCCTCGACATCTTCGAGAACAGCCCGGAGTTCAGCCGCATCGCCGGCGCCTACTACTACCACATCGTCGCGCTGCGCCGGATCGGCCGCAACAACGAGGCCCAGGCGAAGTGCAAGGAGTTCATCCAGAAATTCCCCAAGGACGAGATGGTCTCCTCCATCGCCCTCATCCTCGGCGACATCTCCCAGGAGCGCGAAGAATTCCCCGAGGCCATCGAGAACTACAAGTGGGTGCAGGCCAACGTGGCCAACCTCACCCCCGAGATCGCCGAAGAGATCGATTTCCGCATCGCCGCCTGCCTTTTCTCCCAGGTCGACTGGGCGCCCGCGCAGAAGGCCTTCGAGGCCTTCCTCAAGAAGTACGAGCGCTCGTCCGTCCGCCAGCAGGTCCTCTACATGAGCGCCCTCTGCTCGTTCTTCCAGGGCAAGTACAAGGAGACCAAGGTCGACTTCGACAAGTACGAGTCGGAATACCCGAAGGGCCAGTTCATCCCGGACGTCCGCTACCGCCAGGCCATCGTCAAGTTCGGCGTGAACCCGCCGGACATCGCCGGCACCATCAAGCTCTGCGAAGACTGGCTGAAGGACTACGCCAAGGACCGCAGCGACGAAGTCATCGCCCAGACCCCCGAGGTGCATACGCTGATCGGCGACGCCCACATCCGCCTGGCCGACGAACTCGACAAGAAGGTCAAGGCCGCCGACATCGACCTGCGCCTCAACCTCAAGACCCCTGACCGCGCGAAGTTCGCCGCCATCAAGGAAAAGCTCGAAGCGGAGAAGGAAGCCGCCACCGCCAAGGCCATCGACGCCTACGAAGCCGCCGCCAAGAGCGCGCGCACCAATCCGCAGGCCCTCGAGTTCGTCCTCGGCGAGCTGCGCAAGCTCCTCCCCGGCCGCGGCGAACACAAGCGCATGCGCGACCTGTTCAAGGAGATCTTCGACTGGGATCACAACGACCCGAAGTCGATGACCTACCTCTACGAGGTGATCCGCTCCACCGAACGGATGGGCGACATGCCCGAGTTGGCCCAGCAGGCCGAGAAGGTCCGCAAGGATTTCAGCGCCAAGCTCGCCGACGGCCGCAAGGCGGTCGACCAGCTCGAGCGCAAGCAGGGCGTCACCCGCCCCGAGATCGACGCCGCCAAGGAGGCCGTCAAGAAACTCTCCGCCGAGCTCGAAGCCGAACTCGCCAAGGTCGAGGTCAAGCGACAGGCCTCCATCGCCGAGCAGAAGAAGCGCGCGCTGAAGATCCTGTCCGACGCCGTCGCCGAATCCATCAACGACCGGAAGCAGGAAGGCACCGAGAAGCTCATCGTCTTCCTCGCCGAGAAACTCGCCCGCAAGATCAAGCGCGTGAAGGCCGGCACCAAGCCCGAGCCCGGCGCCTACACCAGCGCCGAGGCCGAGAAGGAACTCACCAAGCTGCTCCGCCTCGAAGAGAACCGCAGCTCCCTCGTCGCCCAGGCCCGTGGCTTCTTCGCCCTCGGCCAGCTCGCCGTGTTCACGCGCGAACCCGAGAAGACCGCCGCCAACTTCGCCAAGATCGCCGCCAACTTCAAGGCCGAGGAACTCAACCCGACCATCCTCGCCCTCGTCGGCGAAAGCCTCCTCGCCAAGGGCGACCTCAAGAAGGCCGAGGAGTTCTTCCGCTACATCCTCGAGTTCGCCCGCTCCTCCGAATACGCCGACTACGGCTTCGCCGGCCTGGCCGAAATCCGCTTCGGGGAGAAGAAGTACGCCGAGGCCCTCTCCCTCTGCAACGAGGCCATCGACAACAACATCCTGATGTCGAAGGAACTCGACCTCCGCTTCACCCGCGCCCGCTCGCTCGCCGAACTCGCCAAGTACAAGGAAGCCAAGGAAGAGTTCGAAGAGATCGCCAAGACCAAGGAATGGCGCGGCGAGAAGACCGCCGCCTCGCTCTATTGGCTCGGCCTCATGGAAGAACGCCAGGCGACCGACAAGGACGGCTTCGCCCGCGCCGTCGCCTACTACCGCCGCTGCCACATGACCTGGAAGAAGTACGAGGTCTGGGCCGCGAAATCCTACTTCGGCGAAGCCAAGATCCTCGCGACCAAGCTCGAGCAGAAGGACGCCGCCAAGCGCGTCCTGCAGGAAATGCTCGAAAAGGACCGCATCAAGGATACCCGCGAAGCGACCGAAGCCAAAGCCTACCTCCTCGGACTCTGAACGCCATGCGCCGCCCCCTCCTCCTCACCGCCTTCGCGCTCCTCGCCGCGGCCTCGTCGCCGGCCCAGACCTTCGTCTTCAAGGGCGAACGCTGGGAGATCAACGACCCCTTCAAGCTGGACAACTCCGTCCCGCCGAAGCCCGTCGTCGACCCCAAGAAGGGCGTGATCAACGCGGTCAAAGGCACCGTCGACCTCACCAGCAACAAAGGCGGCTTCGAATCCGTGACCACGCGCAAGCTCTCCGAAGTCACCGAAATCATCTGGCCGACGCCCGCCCGCCTCCAGGAGGCCCAGAATAACGTCAACCGCGGCGAGCCGGCCAAGGCCCTCGACAACGTCGAAGCCGTCCTGAAGTTCTTCGAACCCCTCAAGAACGTCCCCGGCTCCCTGTGGGTCAAGGCCTCGCTGATCAAGCTCGACGCCCTGGACCGCCTCGAGAACGACGCCGCCACGAACAGCTTCCTCGCGGTCTTCGAAAAGGAGGAAGCCGCCAAGCAGCCCGAAGTCGCCACCCAGATCCAGCTGGCCAAGCTGATGCTGCGCGCCCGCAAAGGCGAACACGACGCCGTGATCCGCGAAGCCACCGAACTGCTCACGAAAGTCGACAGCCCCGAACTCCAGGCCCGCCTGCACCTCACGAAAGGAAATTCCCTCCTCGCCGCCAAGAAATACGAGGCCGCGATGACCACCTACCTGCGCGTGCCGGTCTTCTTCGGCTCTGAGACCGAGATGATCCCCAAGGCCCTCCTCGGCGCCGCCCGCGCCTTCCGTGGCATGGACAGCCCGGCCATGCGCGACCAGAAACTCGAAGCGGTCTCCAACCGCTACCTCTACGACATCATCGTCTCCTTCCCGGTCTCCAAGGAAGCCGAAGAGGCCAAGAAGCTGCTGCCCCCCGAGGAGCGCGCCAAGGCCGAAGCCGACCAGAAGAAGATCGCCGCCGGCGGCCCCCTCCCGGAAGGCGTGATGCTGGCCAAGCCCAAGCTCGCCGCCGAAGAGAAGGTCGAAGGCAACAAGTGAGTCCTTGCCCCTTTCCAAAACCTAACCTAGATACCAACCTACACCCCATCATCATGAAGATGAACCTACGTTCCGCCCTCCTCAGCACCGCCCTTCTCGGACTGCTGACCGCCACCGCCTCGGCCCAGGAAGCCGCCGCCGCCGGCGTGCACCACAAGACCCTCGCCGACCTCTTCATCGAAGGCGGCTGGGTCATGTACCCGATCACCCTCTGCTCCGTGGCCATGATGTGGTTCATGGTCGACGGCTTCATCAAGACCAGCGCCGGCAAGATGTACCCCGCCGAGCACGTCACCCAGCTCCGTGAGCTCTTCAAGAAGGGCGATTACGTCGGCGCCTACGCCTTCGCCAAGTCCGCCGGCTCGCCGGTCGCCGACGTCGTGCGGGCGGGCGTGGCCTTCACCCCGGATGGCAAGACCATGACCGAAGAGGCCATCCTCTCCGAAATCGTCCGCATCCAAGGCGAGCTCAAGGGCCGCTCCTCCTACCTTTCCGTGATCGGCGTCTGCACCCCGATGATCGGCCTCACCGGCACCGTGACGGGCATGATGAGCGCGTTCGAAACCCTCGGCACCTCCGGCGTGGGCGATCCTTCCAAGCTCTCCGGCGCGATCGGCGAAGTGCTCGTGGCGACCGCTTCCGGCCTCTTCATCGCGATCCCGGCGTTCATCGCCTACTACCTCCTCGCCAACCGCATCAACAAGGGCATCCACGACATCACCGAGATCGTGACCGGCCTGTTCCGCGCGTTCCCCTACGACGAAGTCGAAGGCCGCAAGGTCGGCGACGAAGAGATCTACGCCGCCAAGCCCGATTGGAGCGCCTCTTCGAACGTCCAGGGCTAAGTCCCTTCCACCCCTAAACCAGCAGCACGACCATGGCAGGCGGAGGCGGAGGCGGAGAAGGCGAACCGGAGTTCCAGGTCGCGCCGATGATCGACGTGCTCCTGGTGCTGCTCATCTTCTTCATGTCGATCACCTCCTCGCAGGTGCTCAAGGTCGACAAGAACATCTCGCTCCCGGTCGCCGCCAACGGCGTCAAGCGAGACGACAAAGCCGCGGCCGGCCTGATCAACATCTCGTGGGACAAGACCACCGGCCAGGCCAAGTACAAGCTCGACGACCGCGAACTCGACCCGAACGACAAGGAAGGCATCGCCAAGGAACTCTCCGACCGCAAAGGCAGCAACGAAAAGTACCGCCTGCTGGTCCGCGCCGACAAGGAGTGCCACGCCAAGTATGTCTCCAAGGCCCTCGAATGGGGCGCCGAAGCGGGCATCGACAACATCGCCTTCTCCGGCCTCAACCACGAGGAATAAGCCATGAAACAGAGAGAACAGTCCCCCGACGCCGCCCCGGGCTTCCAGATCGCCCCGATGATCGACGTGGTCTTCGTGATCATGCTCTTCTTCATGGTCATGGCCGGCGCCGTCAAGGTGGAGCACGAGCTCAAGACCACCCTCCCCGGCAACGCGGAGACCGCCAAGGAGACCGAACTTCCCGATGAAGTCACGATCGGCGTGAGCGAGACCGGCGAGGTCACCCTCAACGAAGATCCGGTCGGCGCCCCCGGCGACAAGCTCCTCGAGAACCTCTACAACCAGATGAAGCTGATGGGTCAGGCCGCCGAGCAGTCCAAGACCAAGCTGCTCATCACGGTGCAGGCCGAAGAGAACGCCCGCTACGAACGCGTGATCAACGTCCTCGATATCCTGGCCAAGGCGAACATCACCAACGTGACGTTCGCGGTGTCCGACACGGAATAAGCCGGCCGTTCAGCCGACGAAGACAGCCGCCGAAAGGCGGCTTTTTCGTGCCCGGATCAGCGGCCGAAACCGGCTTCGGATTCGAGGACCTTGCGGACGGCCTCGAAATCGTTGCCGATCCTGAGCGGAGCCGGTGCCGGCAGCTCGCCGGGGAAAAGCGAGGCGTTGGCGTCGCCGAAGGCCTGCTGCAGGACGTCGGGGAACTTCGCGGGGTGAGCGGTACCGAAGACGATGACGTCGTCGAGCTTGGCGCCATCGCGGGCCAGGAGGTCCTCGGCGGCCTTCCAGCCGACGGCGGAGTGCGGGCAGAGGATGTAACCGCTGGCGTCACGGACGCGACGCATGGCGTCGAGGGTGGCGACGTCGTCGACGGTGACGGCTTCCACGGAGGGGCCGCCGTCGCGCCAGGCGAGCAGGCGGCTGAGGTTGTTCGGATCGCCGATGTCCATGGCGTTGGAGGCCGTAGGGACGGCGCGACGCGGACGATACTCGCCGGTGGCGAAGAGGTCGGGCAGCGGCGAGTTGGTGTTGGTCGCGGCGACGAGCGCGGCGACGTCCAGTCCCATGCGACGCGCGAGCTGCACGGCGCCGACATTGCCGAGATTACCCGAGGGCACCACGATGCCCATGCGACGGCCAGGGGCCAGCAGGCGCTTGGCGTGGAAGGCGAACGGCACCTGGGCGATCAGGCGCACGGGATTGATGGAGTTCGCGGTGAGCAGCGGACGGTGGCGACGCAGGGACTCGTCGGCCAGCGCGCGCTTCACCATCGCCTGACAGTCGTCGAACGTGCCGTCGACCGAGATGGCGACCACGCCGGGACGGGGCCGGGCGATCTGGGATTCCTGCACGCCGCTGACGCCGATGCGGGGATAGAGGACCACGGCGCGGACGCCGGGGACGCCGGCGCAGGCTTCGGTCACGGCGGCGCCGGTGTCGCCGGAGGTCGCGGCGAGGACGGTCAGCTGCGGGAACTCATCGCCGAGGACGCGCGCGGTGACCCGCACGAGCGTGCGCACGGCGAAGTCCTTGAAGGCCGCGGAGGGACCTTGGAAAAGTTCGAGGACGGCGATGCGTTCGGCCGGGGTGCCCTTGAGCTTCTCCGGACGCACGAGCGGGACCGGGAAATTGAAGGCTTCCTGGCAGAGCTGACGCAGGACCGCCGGGCTCAGGACCTCACCGAAATACGGGGCCACGACGGCCTCGGCGAGGTCGGCGTAGGAGGCGTCGCGATGGCGCTCCACGAAATCGGGCGCGATCTGCGGGATATGCGTCGGCACCCAGAGGCCGCCCTTGGCCGGCATGGCCGACAGCAGCACGTCGCGGAGCGAGCCGCGGCAGGTGGCGTCGGCGGTGGAGACGAATTCCAGCTTACGATTCGGAGAGGACATGGACACCCTTGGGATTGATGCGCGAGACGTAAGGCGTGGCCTTGATCGGCACCGACGAGAACACGGCGGCGACGGCGGCGGCGACCTTGCGGGCGGTCTCTTCGCCTTCGCACAGCGCGAACACGCTGGGGCCGGCCCCGGAGATCGAGAAGCCCAGCGCGCCGGCGGCCATGGCGGCGGCCTTGGCGCGGTAGAACTCAGGGATCAGGCGGTGGCGATGCGGCTCGGCGATGAGGTCGTGAAGCGAGCGGCCGATGAGGGCGTAGTCGCTCTTGAAGAACCCGCACAGCAGGCCGCCGAGGTTGCCGCTCTGCTGCGTGGAGGTCTCGAGCTGGATCTGGCGCGGCATGATCTCGCGGGCGACCTTGGTCAGCACGACGATGTCCGGGTGCACGACCGCGGCCCACAGGCGTTCCGGGATCGGCACGTCCATGACGTCGAGCTCGGCGTTGGAACGGATGAGGGTGATGCCGCCGAGGAGGCAGGGTCCGACGTTGTCGGCATGCCAGGCGCCATCGGCCGCGGCTTCGCCGGCGACCACGAAAGGCAGGAGCTGTCGACGCGTCAGCGGCTCGCCGAGGAGACGGTTGACCACGAAGGCGCCGCCGACCGCGCTTGCGGCGCTGGAGCCGAGGCCGCTGCCGAAAGGCATCTTCTTGTGGATCTCCATCTCGATGCCGAGGTCGCTCTTGCCGAGGTGGCGGAGCAACGCGTGGGCGGAGACGCCGGCGGTGTTCTTCTTGGAGTCGAGGGGCAGGCGGCCGTCGTCACCGGTGATCTTGGTGATGCGGAGGCCGGGGGTGGACGAGAAGCGGGCCACGATCTCGTCGCCAGGGGCATCGATGCAGAAGCCAAGCACGTCGAAACCGCAGGCCACGTTGGCCACGGTGGCAGGCGAAAAGATACGGACTTCTTTGAGCGGCTGGGCGGACATAGGACCCCCTTTGACAGGGTTGGGCAGACCTTTCGGGTTGCCTCCCCTTCGGTCAACGGTGAACATGACGGATACCAGTCCTTTGATGTCCAACCGCATCCACCAGAACGGTTTTGTGACCGTGGCGGCCGCCTCGCCGGCCCTCCGTCTGGGGGACCCTGCGGCCAACGCCGTCCTCATCATCCAGGCCCTGGAAAAAGCCGCCCAAGAGGGGGTGGAAATCGTCGTCCTACCCGAACTTTGCCTGACGGGCTACAGCTGCGGCGACCTCTTCGGCCAGCGGACCCTCCTCAATGGCGCCCTGAAGGCCCTAGGACAGGTTTGTGAGGCCACCGCGAAGCTCGGCCTGACCGCCCTCGTCGGAGCCCCCCTGGAGGTCAACGGACGCCTCTTCAACGTGGCCGTGGCGCTTTCCCGCGGCAAGGTCCTCGGCGTCGTCCCGAAGACCCACCTCCCCAACACCGGGGAATTCTACGAGCAGCGTTGGTTCGCTTCCGCCCGGGTCGCCCCGGTCGCCGAAATCGAACTCCTCGGCCAGAAGGTCCCGTTCGGCACCGACCTCCTCTTCCAGGCGACCGACATGCCGGATTGCGTGCTCGGCATCGAGATCTGCGAAGACCTCTGGGCCGTCGAGCCCCCGAGCGGCCCGCTGGCCCTCGCCGGCGCCACCCTGCTCTGCAACCTTTCGGCCAGCGACGAACTCCTCACCAAGGCCGCCTACCGCCGTGACTTGGTGAAGGCCCAGTCCGCCCGCTGCCTTGCCGCCTACGTGTACGCCGCCGCCGGCGCCGGTGAATCGAGCACCGACATCGTCTACAGCGGCCACGGCCTCATCGCCGAGAACGGCGTCGTGCTCGGCGAATCCGAACGCTTCCGCTTCGACCTCGCGCTGATCGTCTCGCAGATCGACCTCGACCGCCTCGCGGCCGAACGTCGCCGCAACAGCACCTTCTTCGGCGCCCCCGTCGCCGTCCGCCCGCGCGTCGTCGGCTTCACCCTCGGCGTCCCGACCGGCCAGACCCCGAAGCTCCGCCGCCGTTTCACCCAGCACCCGTTCGTGCCGTCGGACCCGCATCGCCGCGACGAGAACTGTCAGGAAATCTTCGCGATCCAGTCCACGGGCCTTGCCCGCCGCATCCGCCACACGGGCCTCAAGCACGTCGTCATCGGCGTCTCGGGCGGCCTCGACTCCACGCTCGCCTTGCTCGTCACGCTCGAAGCGTTCAACCGTCTCGGCCTCGACCGCAAAGGCATCATCGGCCTTACCCTCCCCGGCCCCGGCACCTCGGCCCGCACGCGGGTCAATGCGATGCGCCTGATGGAGACGCTCGGCATCACCGCCCGCGAGATCCCCATCAACGAAGCCGTCGAGCGTCACCTGCGCGACATCCAGCACCCGACCGGCAAGCACGACGTCACCTTCGAGAACGCCCAGGCCCGCGAACGCACGCAGATCCTGATGGACGTCGCCAATCAGAGCCACGGCTTCGTCGTCGGCACGGGCGACCTTTCCGAAGCCGCGCTCGGCTGGTGCACGTTCAACGCCGACCACATGTCGATGTACCACGTGAACATCGGCGTGCCGAAGACCTTGGTGAAGCACCTCGTCGCCTGGGCCGCGCACGCCCGCCACGTCGGCACCGAACGCGCCATCCTCGAGGACATCGTGGCCACCCCGGTCAGCCCCGAGCTGCTCCCGCCCGGCGACGACGGCGAGATCGCCCAGCAGACGGAGATGCTGGTCGGCCCCTACGAGCTGCACGACTTCTTCCTGTATCACGTCATCCGCAACGGCTTCCGCCCCTCGAAGGTCCTCTGGATCGCCGAGCACGCGTTCGCCGGGAAATATGACCAGACGGAGATCCGCCACTGGCTGCGCTCCTTCCTGAACCGCTTCTTCAGCCAGCAGTTCAAGCGCTCCGTGATGCCCGACGGCCCCAAGGTGGGCTCGCTGGCCCTGTCCCCCCGCGGCGACTGGCGCATGCCTTCCGACGCCGAGGCGACGGCGTGGCTTGCCGAACTGGGCTAACCCTGCTTGATGGGAGGCGTGAGCCTTCCCGCCCAGACGCATCCCGCCGCCACCCAGGCCCTCCTGGCGAAGCTCGGCGCGGAAGTCGTCCGGACCGACGAGGCGTCCTGCTTCGCGGCGTCGTTCGATAACATGCGCCTGTCCTTCATGCCCGAGGCGGTCATCCGCCCGGCGACGGAAGACGACATCGGCGCCACGCTGAAGCTCGCCAACGAACACCGCGTACCCGTCACGGTCCGCGGCCGCGGCACCGGCACGACCGGCGCCTGTGCCCCGATCAAGGGCGGCTGGGTCATCCACCTCGACCACTGGGACCAGATCGAGATCGATCCGGTCTCCGCGATGGCGACGGTGCAGCCGGGGGCGATCACCGCGCACATCAACGACCGCGCTGCTCCGCACGGCCTCTTCTTCCCGCCCGACCCTTCGTCGGTGAAGCACTGCAGCATCGGCGGCAACATCGCCACCAACGCCGGCGGCCTCCGCGCGGCGAAATACGGCGTCGTCCGCGACCACGTCTACGCCCTCGAGGGCTTCCTGCCCACCGGCGAGAAAGTCCGCTGGGGCGCCCCGCTCCGCAAGTTCGTCAGCGGCCTCAACCTGCGCGACCTGTGGATTGGCTCCGAAGGCACGCTCGGCGTGATCACGAAGGCGACGCTGAAGCTCTCCGCCCTGCCTGCCGCGCGCCGGACTTTCCTGCTGGCCTTCCGTACGGACGAAGCGGCGCTCGAGGCCGCCATCGACCTGATCTCCCTGCGCGTGAATCCGTCGGTGCTCGAGTTCCTCGACGTCCAGACGGTCGCCGCCACCGAGAAGCGCCGCGGGAAGCGCGTGTTCACGGATACGGAACTGGGCGGCTCCGCCGAGACGCACGCCGCGCTCCTCGTCGAGATCGACGGACATCCCGCCGCCCTCGCGGACGACGCCGTCAAGGTCGTCGCCTGGGCCAAGCGTCACGCGGTCGCCTTCCGCGCGCCGGAAGACCCCGCGGAAGCCGAAGCCCTCTGGGAACTCCGCCGCACCTGCTCGCAGGCGATGTTCGCCCTGGGCGACGCCAAGCTGAACGAAGACGTGGTGGTGCCGATCCGCAGCTACGTCGCCCTGCTCCGCTTCACCCGCGAGGTCCGCGACCGCTTCGGTCTGGCGACCCCGACCTTCGGCCACGCGGCCGACGGCAACTTCCACGTGCACATCATGTACGACCGGTTCAATCCGGAGCACTGCCGCAAGGCCGAACAGGCCATCCGCGAGGTGATGGAGAAGGTCGTCGAACTCGGCGGCGCGATCACGGGTGAGCACGGCATCGGCCTCGCCAAGTCCCCCTTCCTTGCCCTGCAACACTCGCCGGAGGAGATCGCCGCGATGCGCGCGATCAAGCAGGCCTTGGACCCGAACGGCATCCTCGCCCCGGGCCAGATCTTCGAACCTTTCAACGTCTGGGAGCATCGTCCGATCAAGGTCACGCTACCCTGGGACAAACACTGAACCATGTCTCGCACCGTCGCCGTCTTCGACTGGGACGGAGTCGTCATCGACTCCTCCGTCGCCCATGAACGCTCCTGGGAGGCCCTCGCCAAGGAGGAAAACCTCCCGCTGCCGGCCGACCACTTCAAGCGCGGCTTCGGCAAACGCAACGAGCTGATCATCCCGGACATCCTGAACTGGTCGCGGGACCCCGCCGAGGTGAAGCGCCTCTCCCACCGCAAGGAAGCCCTCTACCGCGACATCGCCCGCACCGGCCATGTCCGCCTGCTCCCCGGGGTCCGCGAACTCTGCGGAGCCCTCAACGACCTTGGCATCCCTTGCGTCATCGGCACGTCGACGCACAAGGAGAACCTCGCGCTGTCCTTCGAGCTCTTCGGCATCGGCCACTTCTTCGCCGGCGCGGTCGCCAGCGAGGACGTCACGAAGGGCAAGCCTGACCCGGAAGTCTTCCTGAAGGCCTGCGTCCTCGGCGGCGGCGACCCGGTGACGTCCTTCGTCTTCGAGGATTCCTTCTCGGGCCTGCAAGCCGGCCTGTCCGGCGGCTTCATCACGATCGCGCTCGCGACGACCAATACCCGCGAGCAGCTGGAGCCTGTCGGTGCGCACCGCATCGTGAAGGACCTCTCCGAAGTCGACCCGCAGTGGCTCGCCCGCGGGCGCCTGGGCTGAGATGGAATTCCGCCTCAAATCCGACTACCGCCCGATGGGCGACCAGCCGACCGCGATCGCCGCGCTCGA
>JBDKIN010000048.1:0-3142 GCA_039797095.1 Verrucomicrobiota bacterium | reverse complement strand
TGATGCTCGATGCGCGGCTCGTCTTCGAGCTTCTGCATGAAATGGCAGTGCCAGTGCAGCCGGGCGATGAAGGAGCGGACCGAGCCGACGCGATAACCGTCGCTCGGCGCCCCTGCCTCCCGCGCCGCCTGGAGTTCTTCCATGCGCGCATGGGCGGCTTGGACGACGGTGCGCATCGAAATCGTCCCCAGCGCGAGCGGGACGCTGAGGCGCGAGCAGGCGGTGGCCGCCGTGCGCGGACTCGACATCTCCCGGCTGTAGTGCTTACCCCGGCGATACAGAAAGCTAGCCAAGGTCTCACGGGCTTCGGCCTCGCCGGCGCTTTGGCGGTCAGGACATAGGTCTTCGGCCAAGCCCAGTTCCGAAGCCGTGGGGATTTTACCAGGCTCGACGTACGTCCATCCGCGGACAGGGTCCGGCACGTCAATGATCGGGGCGCGCATACGTCCCTCCCAGGCGGCCGCCCATCCGTCTCGAGACGGCAGGCGTCGGACGACGCCGTTGTGGGTGCGTTCGTTCCATTCGACCCCTTGGGCGCGGGCCCAGCGTCGGACGGCCCGGTCGCGGGCGTAAGTCATCGCGTTGCCGGTCTCCTCATGAGACCATAGCGACAGCTTCGTCCCCTTGACCGACGCATGGGCGCGCAAGCGCTCCAAGAGCTCGACCACTTCCCCGACGCGCACCGCCAAAGGGATACCCAAAGCTCGTAGGCTATCACGTAGTTCCGCCAAAGCCTCGCGGGTCGCCGCCCAGTGGCGTCCGGAATAATCCGGCGCATGGATGACTGAAGGCTCGACCGCATAGAATCCCAGCACATGGCCACCCGCCGCCCGCGCCCGGGCGCAGGCCTCCGCCAGCGGCGCATGGTCGCCCACGCGCAGATCGCGCTTGAACCAGACCACCTCCAGTCGACCAGGCATCTCGGCAACGAATCGCCCTCATCTGAGCAGTCAAATAGCCGTCGCGGAGATTAGAGAACTGAGTCGATGGCGGAAAGAGACAGGGCTAGAGCCAGGGCCAGGGCTTGGGCTAGTTCATACGCAGTTCAATTGGAGCTCCGCTAGCCCCGGCCCTAACCCAAGCTCTAGCCCTACCATGCATCCCTTGCCCACGTATCACCGTGCCCACGTGCCACCTCGCAAGCATTGGACACGGCTGATATCATGAAGGGACCTCGCCTGACATGATGCCCCACGACTTCCGTTATCACGATTACGAGTTCAGCGAATACCCGACGCAGCGCCCCCTGCCTGTCCTCTCGCCGGCCCAGGCCGCGGCGCAGGAGCGGGCGTGGCTGGCCATGCAGGCGCACCCGATCAAGGACACGATTCAGCACCTGCAGGTCATGTACGAACGTTACCCGCTTAGTCGCGACCTGCCGGACAACCTCGAGCTGCTGCAACGCGTGGCTTACGGGGCCCATCCTTTGTTCGGGGCGTATGCCACCCGGCGGATCGCGGGCTTTATCCGGATCTCCCATCGACCCGTCGCCGAGTTCCGGGCCATGACCCTGGCTTCGGACACCTTCGCGGACTATGCCTTTACCTGGGGCCTCGCCTCCGAATGCGCCGACCATGCGGCCGATTGCGCGGCCCTGGCCGGCAAGCCCGAGCCCGTCATCACCGCCTGGCGCATCCGCGCCAGGCAACTGGAGGCGCCGTGGAAGCAGCTCCCGGCTTACGGCCGGCTGCGGCCGGAGGAGGCGGACTGATCGAGCAGCGTCTTGAGCTGCCTTACGATCTCCGGGTGCTTGGAATAAAGATTAACCTTCTCACCAGGATCGGCTTCCAGGTCATACAACTGCGCCGGCGCGGCGGCGGTATCCGGCAGGGCGTAAGGCTTGAGCGGCCCTTTGTCATAACTGTTACCGCCCGAACCCGGATGCGCGAGGTACTTCCAGCGCCCTTGGCGGATCGAAAGCGTGCGCGCGCCGCCGAAGGCCTGCGTGAGGAGATAAGGCCGGACGGGGCCGGTCGCCCGTCCTTCCAGCACCGGCAGGAGGTCGAAGCTGTCCTCGGCGGAGTCGCGCGGGAGTTCCGCGCCGGTGAGGGCGGCCAGCGTGGCCATGACGTCGGTGAGCGAGGCGAGCTGGTCGGTGACGACGCCGGGCTTCACGTGTCCGGGCCAGCTCACGATGAGCGGCACGCGATGGCCGCCTTCCCAGCCGTCGCGCTTCACGCCCCGCCAAGGCCGCGCGCCGTCATGGCCATGGTCGGCGCGCATATGGACGACGGACGTGGTTTCCGGCCCGTTGTCGCTGCTGAGCACGACGAGGGTCTTGTCCCGCAGCCCGTGCCGCTCCAGTTCCCGCAGAAGTTCGCCGACGAGGTGGTCGAACTCCGCGATGAAGTCGCCATGGGGTCCGGCGCCGGACTTGCCCTGGAAATCCTTCCCCGCGAAGGAAGGCAGGTGCACCGCCTGCGTGGCGTGGTAGAGGAAGAAAGGCTTCCCGGCGGGAGCCCGCGCCGCGGTGGCGATGAATTCCCGGCTGCGGCGCAGGAACTGCATGTCCACTTCCTGCATGTCGAAGCCCGGAGCGATGAGTCCGCCGCGGCAGTCGTTGGCATAAGGATGCCGGGGCAGCGAATCCCGCCGGAGGGGACCCGTCGGCGGCACCGGGATGCGGTCGCCGTCGATGAAGGCGTAGAGCCAGTCCGTCGTGGGGCAGCAGGCCGTCCCGAAGAACTGATCGAAACCGTGGTCGAGCGGACCGCCCTCGATGCGCCGGGAATAGTCGATGCGGCCGACGTCCTCGAGCCCCCCGCGATGGATCGGCAGGCCGGCCATGTCACGGAAAGTCAGGCCGACATGCCACTTCCCCACGGCGGCGGTGGCGTAGCCCTTCTGCCGGAGCATGGCCGGCAAGGTCAGCCGCCCCGGCGCGATCAACGACGGGCCACCGGCCCCTTGGAAGACCGTGCCGCCGTTCGGGACGCGGAAGGCCATCTGGCCGGTCATGAGGGCGTAGCGGGAGGGCGTACAGACGGTCGCGGGGCTATGCGCGTCGGTGAAACGCATGCCTTCGGCGGCGAGGCGGTCGAGGTTCGGCGTGGCCACCTTGGCCTCCGGGTTATAGCAGCGCACGTCGCCGTAGCCGAGGTCGTCCGCCAGGATCAGGAGGATGTTAGGGCGTTCGGCCGCG
>JBDKIN010000047.1:0-3063 GCA_039797095.1 Verrucomicrobiota bacterium | reverse complement strand
TTCGGCTACCTCGGCATCCCGGTCACCGCCGCCTTGTTCGACCACGACGTCATCGGCGTGCTGCTGGTGCATAATGTCGGGGTCGAGGCCGCGGTCTGGACGGTCGGTATCGCGATGCTCTCGGGCGAGTCCCTGCGTAAGGGGCTCAAGAAGCTTTTCCAGCCGATGACCATCGCGTTGTTCGTGGCGCTTGCGATCAACTTCGCGGGTTTTGGTAAGAGCGCCCCGATCGTCTTCGCGAGCGACCTTTGCCACACCATCGGCGAATGCGCCATCCCGATCGGGACGCTGCTCACGGGCATCTACCTCCACGAGATCATCAAGGACTTCCGCCTCGCCGCCGATGCGCCGGTCTCTTTCGGCGTGATGGCGGTCCGCTGGCTGGCGATGCCGTTGCTGGTACTGGCCGCGGCCGGCTTCCTCGTCACCGACGAGTCCCTGCGTAAGGTCATGCTCGTCCAGGCCGCGATGCCGTGCGGGATCTTCACCTTCCTGATCGTCGAGATGTTCAAGGGCGAGGTCATGGTCTCCCTGCGCTGTTCGGTCATCACCATGCTGTGCTGTCCGCTGGTCACGCCCGCCTGGCTTTATCTGGGTGCCCGCTGGCTGGGCTTGTCCTGAGCATCCTTTACTTGTGGGTCCGGCGGGGTAGTCTGCAGAGGTTCCCGGTGCGTCTCCCTTTTGCCATCCTCCTGCTCGCCTTGACCGGCTGCGCGACGTATGTCGACCGCGGTCCCCGCGTGCGTGTGGCGGTGGAGGAAGGGGATTACGCCACGGCCGCGACCGTCGCGCAGAATTTCGCGGCCGACGAGCCGAAGGACGCCTTGGCTTGGAATCTCGACGCCGCCGCCGCGCTTCGGGCCGAGGGCAAGCTCAAGGAAAGCAGCCGGCTTTTCGAGCAGATCGAGGATGCCTTCCGTGCCGAGGAGGAGCGTCCGGGCTTCTCGGTCACGGACGCGACCTTGGGCGCTTTCACCAGTGCTTACGCCGAGGCCTATCGTCCCAAACCCGCCGACCGCATCTACGCTTCCACCTACCAGGCCTTGAACCGCCTCGAGCAGGGCGAGATCGACGGCGCCCGCGTCGCGATGGCCCGCCTGCGCTTCGTCCAGCAGGCTTGCGGCACCGGCGCGCTGTACGTGAAGCCCAAGGCGGACGACAAATACGACGTGGCCAAGGCCTCGCAGGACGCGCGCGCTCAGGACGGCCTGGGGATGATCGAGGAGAACCTCGCGGGACTCACCGCCGAGGGGGCTTATGACGACGCCTTCAGCCACTGGCTGCAGGGCATGTTCTTCCTGCGGCTCGGACAGGATCCGTCGGACCGCGAGCGCGCCCGCAAAGAACTGCTCGCCGCCACACAGCTCAACGGAGCCAATGAAGTCTTCCGACAGGACCTCAAGGAGGCGGAAGGACCCGCCGTCGAAGGGAAGGGGACGATCGTCTATGTCGTCGCCGAGACCGGCATGTGTCCGGAATGGTATCAGCAGCGCATCGACATCCCGCTCTTCATCGTGGCGCGTCGCGTACCCTACGTGAGCGTCGCTTTGCCGGCCATCCGACCCTCCGGCCTGAATTACAATCTGAAGCTCAAATTGGATTCGCAGGACGTCGCGTTGCCCTTGGCCAGCCGCCCGGACGCCCTCATCGCGAAGCACTTCGAGGCCGCCTTGCCGGGGATCAAGGCGCAGGCGTTCACTTCTGCCGCCGTCAAAGCCACCGCCAGTTACCTCATCAACGAATCCTCGGATGAGGCCGCCCGACGCGGTAATGGCGGCTCCGGCGCGATGCTTTGGTCCATCGCGACCAAGGTCGGTACCGCCGTCTATACCGTCGGGACCACCAAGGCCGACATCCGGAATTGGTCCAGCCTGCCTGCCCGCTTCTCCGTGGCTCGTTTCGAAGCCCGCCCAGGGCAGAAGCTGACCGTGCCCGGTCATCCGGAGGCCTCCCTGGCTCTCCCCGCGGGCAAGGTTCTGCTTGTAAGCCTTAAGTCCACGCAGGAAAATCTCCCTATCGTCCTGCGCTGCACCCCACTCGTCCCATGAAAACCCTCCTGCCTCTTCTCGCGCTCGGCTTCCTCGCCGGCTGCTCCACCGTCCTGAAGACGGGTGATCGCCTCGAGCGCGGCCTGACACCGCCTGACGCCGTCAACTACGCCACCACGCGTCCTGAGGGTGGCTTCACCACGCAGCTCAACGATGCCCGCATCGGCGACAAGATCGAGCTGCTCGCCGCGCGTAAGTCCAAGACCGACGGCGGCTTCGCCCGCGTCCAGTTCGACCTCCGCAACGGCTCTTACCTGCGTCAGACCATCAACGTCAGCTTCGAGTGGCTCGCCGCCGACGGCACCGTCACTGAGTCCCAGCCCAACTGGATCGTCACCCCGCTCGAGCCCGGCGCCCTCTCCACCATCACCGCGACCGCGCTCAAGGCTTCGTCCGCCGAGTGCCGCCTCCGTCTCATCACCCGCTGAACCCTCCTCCCATGAACAAACTCTCCCTCCTCGCCTGCGCCGTCTTCATCGTCGGTTGCGGCACGCCTGCGACCTACAAGGACCCCAACGGCCGCGAGCTCGTGGTCAGCCTCGGTAAGGTGGATATCCAGGACTTCGCCACCGCAGGTTCGCAGATGCTCCAGTCCATGGTCTCGTCGCCGTCCTTCTCCAAGGGCGCGCCCGTCCTCCGGTTGGGCACGATCACCAACGACACCGCTGACAACTTCGACACCTCCTTGCTGCTCTCCAAGATCACCGTGCCGCTGGTCAATGCCGGCCGCGTGACCTTGCTCGACAGCGAGCCTGCCGCCGACGCCTCCGCGCGACCCAAGGCCGAATACGTCCTGAAGGGCAAGATCCTCGAAGACCGCAGCAACGCCGGCAGCACCCGTCAGAGCTCCTTCGTTTTCCAGCTCACCCTGGTCGAGGAAAAGCGTGGCGTCGCCGTCTGGACCGACGAGAAGATCGTGACCAAGCAGGGCACCAAGAACGCGGTCGGTTTCTGAGAAAAGACCGCCGAAAGTTGACCTTCCCTCGACCTGCGTCTCCTTCCGGTGATGCAGGTT
>JBDKIN010000046.1:0-13299 GCA_039797095.1 Verrucomicrobiota bacterium | reverse complement strand
CTCAGGAGCCACAGGCTGAGGACGGGCAGGGCGAGGATGAGGAGGCAGCCGCCGGAGCGGGGGCCGGCATCGGTGTGGAGGTCGTGCAGGCGGTCGTCGGCCTCCCGGTTGATCCGTTCCTCGATGTCGGCCTCCAGGTCCGCGGGGATGCCGCCCTCGCCGTATTCGTCGTCGGAGCCGAAGTTCTCGTCGTCGTGATCGTCGCTCATGAAGGGATGGTATGCCCGAAGGCAGGGGAGGCGCAAGGGGGGCGGCCCGACGAGCCTGTCATAGGAAACAGGCTGGAGGCCGGGCGGGGAATCCTCACGCTGGCGACAGTATGGCGACCATCCTTTGCATGAAGTGGGGCAAGAAATACGGCCCGGAATACGTCAACCGACTCCACTCCATGGTGAGCCGCCACCTGACCATCCCGCATCGCTTCGTCTGCCTCACGGACGACAAGACCGGGCTCAACGCCGGCATCGAGACGTTCCCGATTCCCAGCCTCGAGCTGCCGGCCGGAGCCCCGGAGCGCGGCTGGACCAAGCTCGTCTCGTTCTCGCCCGCGCTCACCACGCCTGGCGGTCCGGAGCTCAAGGGCGACATCCTCTTCCTCGACATCGACATCGTCATCGTCGGTAACATGGACGGCTTCTTCGACCATCCGGGCGACTTCCTGATCATCCGCGATTGGCAGAAGGGCGACTACACCGGCAACTCGTCGGTCTACCGGTGGCGCGCCGGCACCTATCCGGACGTCCTCGAATATTTCCGCGCGAACCTGGACGCCGTGCGCAAGCGTCACCGCAACGAGCAGGAGTTCCTGACCGCGCACCTCACCGCTCAAGGCAAAGTCAGCTACTGGCCCGAGACCTGGTGCCGCAGCTTCAAGAAGCACTGCGTGAAATATTTCCCGTTCTCGCTCTGGCAGACGCCGGAGATCCCCGCCGAAGCCAAGATCGTCGTCTTCCACGGGCTTCCGAATCCGCCCGACGCGCTCGTCGGCCGCAGCGGCAAGTGGTATCGCCGCGTGCTGCCCACGCCGTGGATCGCGGAGAATTGGAAGTAAGCGCCGGCATAGGGGGCACGGTGACACGGGGACACGGTGACAAGGGGGAGTGGTGGCTCAAAGGGAAACCGGGTGATTGGCTGGGGTGTTGATACCCTCAGCTCACTTTCCGGTTTCCGGTCTCCCTTGAATCGGCCCCTTGTCCACGTGTCACCGTGCCCACGTGTCCCCTCGAAGGCGCTCGGCGCCTTCGCGCTTACTTCTCGTCCGCGGCCTCGTCGTTGGCGGCTTCTTCCTTGGCCTGGGCTTGACTGCTCAGGATGGGCTGGGCGAAGAGACGGCCGTCGGGGAGGTTGGCGATGTAGCCTTCGCCGATGAGGAACGAGAGATCCGTGAGCACCTGGGTCTTCGCGGCGTCCTCGGCGTTCTCGCCGGCGAGGGCGAGGACGAGGTCCTTGGCCTGCTGGGCCGGCTTGCGGTCGAGCGAGTCGAAGATCTTGGCCATCGGATCGCTGAAGGCGGACTTCGGGTCGCGGCAGCGGCGGCGGACGGAGCACGCGTAGGTGATGCCCTTGGAGCCCTTCTTATAGAGGTGGAAGCCTTCCTTGCGGAGGCGGCCGCGGATGCCGTTGGCGGTGTCGAGGGGGAAGGCGCGCTGCTGTTCGAGGGCGTAGCGCACGGAATCACGGAGCGGGCCGGGATTCAGCTCTTCGAGCAGGCGGCCGGCGAAGCGGACCCACGGATGGGTCTTCACGACGAGGTCCTTGCGGAAGGCCTGGAGGAAGCCGCGGGCGGCGTCGAGGGACTCGAGACGTTCCGGTTCGCCTTCTTTGCGGTCCTTCGGCGCGTATTCGTTGCGGGTGGACATCGACTTCAGCCAGGCGTCGATCTGTTCCTGTTCGCGGACCATCTCGAGGCGGCCCTTGAAGGAATCGAACGGTACGTTGGGGCAATGGCGGGCGTGGTGTTCGCGGAGATTGCGCTGGTAGCTGTGGTGCGTCGGGGCGCCGAGCAGCTTGCCCGTCTGCGGGCACTTCGCGACCATCAGGAAGGAACCCTTCGGGGCTTCGACTTCGACTTCGACCACGTCGAAGAACTTATCGAGGTGCCGGGACATCACGTGGGAGACCGCGTCGCCTTCGCTGAGGAAGGGATGGCCGTCGGGCACGGAGACGGCGAGCAGGGCGTCGGGGCGCTGTTCGGCTTCCAAGTGGCGGATGACGATCGAGAGACGGTCTTCCTTGTCGAGGATCAGGCGGGCGACCTCGAAGAGCTCGTAGGTCATCTTGCTCTTCTTCATCGCGCCGCCGAGGATCTCGAACTTCGCGTCGTCGGGGAAGAAAGCGCTGGCGACGACCGGGCGGAAGGCCGGGGCGTCATCGTAACGCGAAGGACCACGGTCATCACGACGGGGGCCACGGTCATCACGGCGCGGGCCGCCACGATCGTCGCGGCGGGGGCCGCCGGGGCCGGCGCCTGGGCCGTCACGGCGCGGGCCGCGGCTCTGGCCGTCGCGGGGAGGGCCGCGGCGATCGCCGCCGGGACCGTCGCGGAAGCGCGGGCGATCGCCATCGCGACGCGGGCCTCCGTTGCCGGAGCTGACCTTTTCGGAGGGTCCGCTGACCCAGGAGGGCCCGAAACCAAGGGAAGAGAGGTCCAGTTCGAAGGACTTCTCCTTGGGAGGGTTGTTTTCAGCCGAGTCGGAGGACATTGAGGAAGTGAGCGTTTAGAAAGAAGTCCGCTTGGCAAGCATCGGCACAATCGCTTTTTACTTGCACCCATCGTCAGGAGTTCCAGCGTGCACCTTCCTTTATTGCTCAGGTGGTGGAATGGCAGACACGCATGCTTGAGGTGCATGTGCCGCAAGGTGTCCGGGTTCAAGTCCCGGCCTGAGCACCAATTTAGGCTGGGTCGGTCCGGAAACGGGCCGGCCCTGTTTTTGGTTCACATCATTCCCGACACCCCGCAGTAGTAGGGACATGGCTACGCAGGGAAAACTCGACGTCCTCATCCTCGGCTCCGGCGGCCGGGAACACGCCTTGCTCAAGGCCTGCCTCCGCAGCCCGCGGGTGGCCAAGGTGCGCGTCGCCCCCGGTAACGGCGGCATGGCCCTCGAGGCCGAATGCCTCGATATCGATGCCGCCAACCCCGCCGCCGTCCTCGAGCTCGTCCGCCGCACCCAGTCCAATTTCGTGATCGTCGGGCCGGAAGTCCCGCTCGCCGCCGGCGTGGTCGACGCCCTCGAAGCCGCGGGCATCCCGGCCTATGGTCCGCTCGCCGCGGGCGCTCGCCTCGAGGCCAGCAAGGCCTTCAGCAAGGATTTCATGGTGCGCCACAAGGTGCCGACCGCCGCTTCCGAGACTTTCCGCTCCTTGGCTCCGGCTTTGGAATACGTGCGCAAGCAGCCCGTCCCCATCGTCATCAAGGCCTCCGGCCTGGCGGCAGGGAAGGGCGTCGTCATCGCGACCACCCATGCCGAGGCCGAGGCCGCGCTGCGCGACATGATGGAGACCAAGGTCTTCGGCGCGTCGGGCGATGAGGTCGTCATCGAAGAATTCATGCAGGGCGAAGAGGCCTCGATCATGCTCATGGTCTGCCGCGAGGAGTATCTCATGCTCCCGCCGAGCCAGGACCATAAGCGCGTCGGCGAAGGCGACACCGGTCTCAACACGGGCGGCATGGGCGCGTATGCTCCCACGACCGTCGTCACGCCGGAGGTCGAGCGTCGTCTCCGCGAGGAGATCATCGCGCCCACGCTGCGCGGCCTCAAGGCCGACGGCATCGATTACCGCGGCACGCTCTACGTCGGCATCATGGTGACCGCGACCGGCCCGAAGGTCGTCGAGTTTAACGTCCGTTTCGGCGATCCGGAGTGCCAAGTGCTCATGCCTTCGCTCGAGACCGACCCCGTGCAGATCATGGAAGACATCGCCCACGGTCGTTTCCGACCCGCGGCCGTCAAACTGCGCCCCGGCGCCACGATCATCGTCGTCCTCGCCGCCGGCGGTTATCCGGGCGAGATCCGCAAGGGCGACCCCATCACCTTGCCAGCCAGCCTGCCGGAAGGCGTCGACATCGTCCATGGCGGCACCAAGCGCCTGCCGGACGGACGGGTCGTCACCACCGGCGGCCGCGTCCTGGGCGTCGTGGCCCATGGCCCGACCCTGCAGGAAGCCGCCCGTCGGGCCTACGCCGTCGTCCCGCAGATCCAATACGAGGGCTGCCACTACCGTCGGGACATCGGCTATCGTCAGCTCCGCCGCGACGGAGTCCTCTGAGCGCTTGAACCGAGGGGCTAATCCCCCATCTTGGGGTCATGGCCGTCGAGCGAGACACCGTCACGTTTGTCTGCACAGGTAACACCTGCCGCAGCCCGATGGCGGAGGCGTTGCTCCGGGCGACCCTGACCAAGCGAGGGCAGGGGCTCGAGAAACTGAAGGTCGCCTCGTTCGGCCTCGCCGCCGAGTCCGGTCTGCCCGCCTCGACCAACTCCGTCAAAGCCATGCAGCGCATCGGCTTGGATGTCGGCGCGCATCGCAGCCGCCTGCTCACCCAGGCCGACGTCGACCGCAGCGTCGTGATCTTCGGGATGTCCGAAGCCCACCTGGCAGCCCTGCACGCCCGCTTCGACTCCCTGCCGGAATTCGTGCTCCTGCTCCGCGACGTCCTGCCGGACGACGTCCCGCGCGATATCCCCGATCCTTTCGGCGGGCCCTATCGCGAGTATGAGGAATGCCGTGATTCCATGGTTGAAGCCATCCCTGCGATGGTGGAGTTTCTGCGGCAGAACCTCTCGCGATGACCAGCCCGCTTACGCTTTCCTTCGGCAGTGACCACGGCGGCCTCGCCTTGCGGCGCGGCCTCAGCGAAGCGCTCAAGGCGAAAGGCTACGCCATCATCGACCGCGGCACCGAGACCGAGGCCTCGTGCGATTACCCTGACTACGCCCACGCCGTGGGCGCCGACGTCGTCGCCGGCCACGCGAAATTCGGCATCCTCGTCTGCACGACCGGCATCGGCATCTCCATCGCCGCCAACAAAATGCGGGGCATCCGGGCCGCCCTCGTCCAGAGCGCCGACGCCGCCGGCCTGAGCCGCCGCCACAATGACGCCAATGTCCTTTGTTTCGGGGCCAAATACGTCGACCTCCCGACCGCCCTGACGTGCGTCGAGGCCTTCCTCGCCGCCGAATTCGAAGCCGGGCGGCATACCCGTCGCGTGGACAAAATGGAGTCCTCCTGTGGATAACCCCGGCGGATTTGCCGTTGCCACGTTTCCTCCCACGATTTGCCCTCTCACCTTCCCAACATGACCGCCATTCGCCGCATCCCTCTCGCCCAGCTGGATCCCGAGATCGACCGCCTGATCAAGGCTGAGCTCAAGCGCCAGCAGACGCACATCGAGCTGATCGCCTCCGAGAACTTCACGCTCCCCGCCGTCATGGAGGCCCAGGGCAGCATCCTCACGAACAAGTACGCCGAAGGTTACCCCGGTAAGCGCTGGTACGGCGGCTGTGAGAACGTCGATCAGATCGAACAGCTCGCCATCGACCGCGCCAAGTCCCTCTTCGGCGCCGACCACGCCAACGTCCAGCCGCACTCCGGCAGCCAGGCCAACGCCGCCGTCTACTTCGCCAGCATCAAGCCGGGAGACAAGATCCTGACGATGAACCTGTCGCACGGCGGTCACCTCACGCACGGCAACTCCGCGAACTTCTCCGGCAAGCTCTACACCGTCGTCCACTACGGCGTGGGCGCCGACGGCCGCATCAACTACGACGAAGTCGAGGAGATGGCCAAGCGCGAGAAGCCCAAGATGATCACCGTCGGCGCGTCCGCCTACGCCCGGGAGATCGACTTCGCCCGCTTCGGCAAGATCGCCAAGGAAAACGGCGCGCTCCTGCTCGCCGACATCGCGCACATCGCCGGCCTCGTCGCCGCGGGCGTGCATCCGTCGCCCGTCCCGTACGCCGACTTCGTGACCACCACCACGCACAAGACCCTGCGCGGTCCGCGCGGCGGCCTCATCCTCTGCAAGGCCGAGCACGCCAAGGCCATCGACTCCTCCGTCTTCCCCGGCGCCCAGGGCGGCCCGCTCGAGCACGTCATCGCCGCCAAGGCGATCTGCTTCGCGCAGTGCGCCACGCCGGAGTTCAAGGACTACGCCAAGCAGGTCGTCGCCAATTCCAAGGCGCTCGCCGACGAGCTCGTGAAGCTCGGCTTCCACCTCATCAGCGGCGGCACCGACAACCATCTCAGCTTGCTGGATCTCCGTAAGAGCCACCCGGAAGTCACCGGTAAGGACGCCCAGCTTGCGTTGGACGCCGCCCACATCACCACGAACAAGAACACCGTGCCGGACGAGACCCGCAGCCCCTTCCAGGCCAGCGGTATCCGCGTCGGCACCCCGGCCGTGACCTCCCGTGGCATGAAAGAGGCTGAAATGAAGGAAATCGCCAAGGCCATCGCTGTCGTGCTCTCCGGCCCGCAGGATCCGGCCAAGATTGCCGAGGCGCAGGGCATCGTCGCTTCCCTGACCGGCCGCTTCCCCCTGCCTTATTGATGATATAAGGGTCGCTTTTCGGCTTTCCAAACAAGCCGAAATGACCTATTTTCTTCATACCCCTAAATCTATGACCTCCGTCTCCCGTTCCCGCAAAGGTTTCACGCTCATCGAGCTGCTGACCGTCATCGCGATCATCGGCGTCCTCGCCGCCGTCCTCTTCCCGGGCGTCCAGGGCGTCATGCGCTCCGCCAAGAAGAACAGCACCCTGAACAAGCTCCGCTCGATCGGTCAGGGTAACATGAACTGGGCCCAGGGCGGCAAGGTCATGACCCGCACCGGCACCTGGACCGCGGCCGGCAACGTCGCCACCAAGACCTCCGAATACGCCGCCAATCTCGCGGCCGGCGCCTCCCTTGACTCCGGCGAGCTGTGGTTCGTCGACGGCGATGCGATGCTCGAGCGTAACACCATCCCGAACCTGCCGAAGAACGTCATCCGTACGACGGCCGGCGTCGTGGCCATCGATCCCCTCTTCATCAACGCGATCACCGCCGGCACCGGCACCTCTTGGACCGTCTACTCCGGCACGTCTTCGGGCGTCGTCGGTTCCGTCGCCGTGCCTCTCGCTTGGAGCCGCGGGCTGAACAACGCGGGCTCCTGGCCTGCCGCCGACGGCACCAATACCGGTTCCTGCTGGGGCCCGGAAGGCGGCCATATCGTCTACGGCGACGGCCACGTTTCTTGGGTGGCCAATACCTTGGTCACCGGCCAGAACTACTTCACGGACACCGCCGGCGCCCCGACCGCCAACTGGCTCCAGTCCCGTGGCGTGCCGGCCAGCGCGCTCGCCCTGCCGCAGCAGTAAGCCGCCCTTCGGCCTGATGAAAAGCCCCGCCCAGCGGGGCTTTTTTGTTTCCGTCCGTTCGTGGCCTGACACCTTCAGCCTTAGCATGTCGACCTTCCGCGCCTGGATCGCCGCGACTCGCCCCAAGACCTTGGTGGCGGCGGTGGCGCCCGTCGCGTTCGGCGCCGCGGTCGTCGTCGCCTACGCGGGGGCGCCCGGCCTCTGGGCTGATCAAGTCTTCGTCCTGACCCTGCTGAGCTGCCTTGGCTTCGCGCTCTGCGTGCAGGTCGCCTGTAATTTCGCCAACGACCTCGGTGATTCCCTGCGCGGCGCGGATACCGCCGCGCGCGTGGGGCCGCGTCGCGCCGTCTCGGCTGGCGATATCACGCCAGCCGCCATGCGTCGCGGCATCTGGCTCGCCTGCGGGCTGGCGTTGATCCTCGGCGCGCCCGTCGCGTTGCTCTCGCCGTGGTTGTTGCTGGCCGGGCTCCTGGCGATCGCCTGCGCGCTGGCTTATACGCTCGGTCCTTTCCCATTGGCTTACCGTGGGCTCGGCGACGTTTTCGTCGTGGGCTGCTTCGGCGTCCAGGCGACCGTCCTGACGGCGTGGGCGGTTTGCGCGCCTCTCCTCAGGGACTGCGGTTGCAACAAGTTGCCGATGCCCTGGGCGCCCGCGCTCCTCGCCGGTCTCGGCCTCGGTCTGCTGGCCGACAATATCCTCGTCGCGAACAACGCGCGCGATTACGAGACCGACCTCGCCGTCGGCAAGCGCACCACCGTCGTCCGCTTCGGCCGAGGCTTCGCCCGCAACTTGCACGGCTTCAATTCCGTGGTCGGTCTGGCCTGCCTCGGCCATGTCTTCGGCTGGGCTCCGATGGTCCTGTTGCCCTTGGCTATCTGGCAGCATCTCGCCTTCCGGAGGGCCGCTCAGCCGGCGGATTTCCTGCCGTTTCTGGGTCGGGCGGCCGTCCTGATGCTCTTGGCGATGATCCTGTGCGTAACTGCCACTTGCCTCGGGTGGGTGCCGGCTGACAGCCTGTGGATGCGATGAGCCAGCCCCCGTCCCTCGCCGAACAGCTCGAAGCCCTCGTCAACGGTGGCGCGAGGCCGTCGTGGGACGAATACTTCATGGCCACCGCGGTGCTGGTCAGCTCGCGCTCCAGCTGCGAGCGTCTGCACGTCGGCTGCATCATCGTCTCGACCGGCAAGCACCCCAACCGCCTCGTCGCCGCCGGCTACAACGGCTTCCTGCCGGGCGCGCCGCATGACTCGCATGTCCGTGACGGGCACGAGCTCGCGACCGTCCATGCCGAACAGAACGCCGTGGCCGACGCCGCCAAGCGGGGCGTCTCGCTGCAGGGCACCGTCTGCTACGTCACCCATTTCCCCTGCGTGAACTGCGCCAAGATCCTCGCCGCCGCCGGCATCACCGAGGTCCGCTACCGTCACGACTACAAGAACGACCCGCTTGTCGCGGAGATGTTCGGCCAGGCCGGCGTGAAGGTCACGCGGCTCGCGCGCTGATGGCGCGGACGCCGCGAACGTTGGCAGGTTCGCTGCTGGTCTCGCATCCCCAGCTGCGCGACGACCATTTCCGCGAGACGGTCATCCTGCTGCACTCGCATGACGCCAAGGACGGCGCGCTCGGCGTGATCATCAACCGTCCGTTGGGCCGCGAACTCGGGCAGATCGACGCCGCCGTGAACCTCGCGCCGCTGGAAGGCGTGCCGCTCTTCGAAGGCGGCCCCGTGGCCACGGACCGACTCGCCTTCGGAGGCTGGTGCTTCCCCGAAGACGCCGCGCCGGACGTCCGTTTCGGCCTCGACCAGGAAGAGGCCGTGCGCCTCGCCGCCGAGGGAGGCTTCGCCCTGCGCGCCTATGTGGGTTACGCGGGCTGGTCGCCCGGACAGCTCGAGAGCGAACTCCGCATGAACGCGTGGATCGTGTGTCCGTTCGATTGCGCGTGCGCCGACTTCGAAGGCGTCGACCTGTGGAAGAACTTGCTGGCCGCGCATCGTCCGGACCTGCGCCTCGAAGCGGATTCGCCCGAGGACCCCGGACTTAATTAACGGGCGCTGAGTTTCGGGTGCCAGGTGGCGGCCCCGGGTGGCGGGTGGCAGGAAAGGTCTCCTCGACACTCCCTGCTTCAGCGCGACGTCGAGAGCAGGATGCCGACGTTCTGCGTGAGCAGTTCGCCGGGCTTGCGTCCGTCGTCCGCGAGCAGCTTGCGACGGATCAGCAACGGACGTTGGGAGAGGTCGATCTCGGCGATCTGCCAGCCTTGCGCGGGGAGCCGCGGGTTGCCGGCTTCGAGCGCCGTCCAGCGCAGCGGCATGCCTTGCCAGGAGAACTCCACGTACCAGCCGGCGGCCTTGCCGCGCTCGCCGCGCGCCAGCGCCGGATAGCGCGCCACGAAGTCAGGGGTCTTGGCTGCCCGCAGCACGACCGTGAGCGCCGTCGGTTGGCGGCGCAGGAGCGCGAGCACGTCGACGCTCCTTTGGCTGAGGAGGGGCAGGGGATCCATCCCGATGAGGTTCTGTCCGTTGAACAGTCCGTGCAGGTTCGGGCTCTTCCGGTTGTCCGGTTGCGCCGCATACCAGGCGTTGAAGCCCGTCGACAGGACGAGGCCGACCTCGAAGTGGAGGTGCGCCCGGTCGGGCGTGATCGGGCTCGCCCCGGCGGAAGTGCGCCCCATGCGACCGAGGGTCACCCCACGGCGCGTGAAGACGCCGAGCTTCACCGCCGGATCGACCGAGGCCAGGTGGGCGTAGAGCGAATATACCGGAAGCTCCGCGCCCGGATGGACGAGCACCACGTACTTGCCGTAGGACCCGTTGACGTACGGATTGACGTAGGCCACCTGGCCGTCCATCGCGGCGCGCGCCAGGTCGAGCGCCTCGCCGGCGGCGTCGCGTCGGCCGGGCCGGATATCGATGCCTTCGTGGAAGCGCTGGCCGTCTTCGCGGACCATCCCGAACGTCGCGGAATCCAGCCGGCCGGAGACGGTCGGCTGGAGGTAGTCCTCCGCCGTGCGGACGGCGGTCAGGTCAAGGGTCGTCGGCCAGACGATTTCAGTGGCGAGCAACGGGGCCGTCGCCAGGCCGAGGAGGAGAAGGGTGAGGCCGGAGCGCCGGCTCACGGACGTTCGGACTCCTTGATCTTGCGGACCTTGAGCGCGGAGATGTTGAGACGACGGCTGATGTCCATGACCGCCTCCGTGTTGGTCATGCCCTTTTTCTCGACGTGGAAGATCAGGTTCCCGTCCGTCACCTGGCTGTCGATCGGCATGATGCCGACGGCGGTGTCGTTGATGACCAGGACGAAGTGACGGCCGATGGCCTCCTTGGTGTAGTTCATCACGTCGACCGCGGCCTTGCGGTCGAGCTGCACGAGCAGGAATTCCTGGCGCAGGTCCGGTTCGCCGCTGGTGATCGGGTGGGTGTTGAGGATTTCTTCGGCCGGCACGAGCGCCCGCGTCATCACGGAGAGCTTGAGCTGGCTGACCGGCAGGGTGACTTCCTGTTTCATCGAGCCGCCGATGGAGGGCGGGGCCTCGACGAAGATGGAGGCGAGCTCCTCGGGGATGTCGTGGTTCTTGCAGCCCGCCAGCAGCAGGACGGCCAAGGCGGACAGGAGGCGGAGAGACATCATGGAAAGGCTTAGCCGACGAGCATGTCGAGCGAAGCGCTGACCTGCAGGATGTGGGCGGGCTGGAGGTCGATCATCGGCACCAGGTAGGTCTGCTTGGTGGCGGCGTGGACGTACGTCAGCTGGCCTTCGGCGGCGGCGCCGACCTGCTTGATGATGCGCTTGCGTTCGAGCAGCATGGCGAGGATGTGCTTGAGCACGCCCTTGTCGCCCGAAGGGTCGGCGGGGTCTTCGTAAAGGGAGAGGAAGAATTCTTCGCGGGAGGCGAGGAGCTGGGCGCGCTGGGCTTGGTCTTCTTCGCCGCGTTCCTTGACTTCGCGGGTCCAGCGGCCGAGGAGGATGCCCTCCGGCTGGAAGCTCGCGGCGTGGTCCTTGAGCACGTCGAGCCGCTCGATGTTGCCGCCGAGGGGCTTGAAGACGACGCACGTCACGAGGTCGCCGACGTGGAGTTCCTTGCCGGATGCGGCGCAGATGCGCGCGATAGGTTTAACCTGCCAGTCCATGACCGTTAAGAGAAGTCGGGCGGGGCGGGGCGGGCAACCCCATTCACGGCGGTTTGCGGCTGACTTATTGGCCCTCCCTGACAGTCTGTCGGGCATGTCCGAAACCCCCGCCGCCGGCGTCGCTTTGCTCGTCGTGGACGTCCAGCCTACCTTCCTCAAGGCCATGCCCGAGGGCGAGGCCTGCCTCCGGCGCTGTCGCTTGGCCGTCGCGTCCGCCCAGCTCCTGGGGGTCGCCGTCCTTTTTACCGAACAGGTGCCCGCCAAGCTCGGTCCGACCCATCCGGAGCTCCTCGCCGCCGCGGGTGAGAATCGGGCCGTGTTCGGCAAGACCGCCTTCTCGGCCTTCGGGGCGCCGGGACTGACCGAGGCCTGCGGTAAGGCCGAGGTGAGCCAGTTGCTGATCTGCGGCCTGGAGATCCCCGTGTGCATCTACCAGACCGCCATGGACGCGCTCCGCGAAGGCCTGGGCGTGACAATCCTGTCCGACGCCGTGACCGGTCGTCGGTCCGCTGATGGCCTCTCCTGTCTTGAAGCCTTAAGGGCGGCGGGCGCGCATGTGCTGCCGACCGAGACCGTCTTCTACGCGATGCTGGGCGATGCGACGCATCCGCAGTTCCGGGCGTTCACCGAACTCGTCAAGCAGGCTGGTTAGGCTTGGTCGACCGTCAGGCTCGCCGCCGGTACGGCCGCGGAGCCGACGGGCAGGCCGACATCGGCCCAAGCCGCGAAAGCGATCATCCCGGCGTTGTCGCCGCAGTGCTTCGGTTCGGCGACCAGCATCGGCAGTCCGCGTTGCTGGGCCGCGTTCGTAAGGCGGGCGCGGAGCGTGCGGTTGTTGGCCACGCCGCCGGATAGCCCCGCGGATTTGTAGCCGCCGAGGTCGAGGACCGCTCCGGTCTTGGAGACCAGCTGTTCGATGATTGCGTGCTGATAGCCCGCGCAGAGGTCAGGCATGGCCGCCGCGACTTCCGCGTCGGACATCTTTTCGAGCTGGTAGCGCAGGGCGGTCTTGAGGCCGGAGAAGCTGAGACGGAGGTCGGCCTTCTCCGGGATGCCGCGCGGGAAAACGAATTTCCGGACGTCGCCTTGCTGGGCGTGCTTCTCGATGAGCGCGCCGCCTGGGTAGGGCAGGCCGAGCAGTTTCGCGCCTTTGTCGAAGGCTTCGCCGGCGGCGTCGTCGACCGTGCGCGCGACGACCGTGAGACGGAGCTCCTCATCGAGTTTCACCAGCAGCGTGTTGCCGCCGGAGACCACGATGGCGAGATGCGGGAGCAGGGCCGCGCGGGCCGCGGCGAAGCCCGCCGGCTCCGCCGCGTGCACGGCGATGAAGGGCGAATGCACGTGGGCGCGCAGGTGATTCACGCCGACGATCGGGAGGCCGCGGGCGAGCGCGAGGGAACGGGCCAGGGTCACGCCCATCGAGAGGCAGGGCAGCAGGCCAGGGCCGCGGGTGACGGCGATCGTCTGGGCCGCCGCGAGTTCGGCGTGGAAATCGGCGAGCAGGAGGGGCAGGGCGGAGAGGTGCATGCGGCTGGCCAGTTCGGGGACCACGCCGCCGTATTTCTCGTGTTCCGCCGCCTGCGAGCTGATCAGTTCGCGCACGAGGCCACGGGCCGGGTCGAAGAGCGCCAGGGCCGATTCATCGCAGGAACTTTCGATCGCCAGGATCATCTGCCTGCAGTCAGCCCAATTCGGAGGTCGGCTCAATCCCGATTCGTCTGGCGGAGCGGAAAAGACCGCATAACGCTTCTGGCGTGGAGCCCGCGGCCCGACATGACGCCATCGTCGCCTTGCTCCGTCGCGAGGCC
>JBDKIN010000045.1:0-21261 GCA_039797095.1 Verrucomicrobiota bacterium | reverse complement strand
GCGCATCTGCAGGAGCGAGCCCGTCGCGAGCGTCTCGATCGGGACGATACGACCACCGCTCTGCACGGGAATCTCGCCGAGTTCGCGGGTATTCCAGCCGGCGTCGGCGGCCTGCGAGGTGGCCGAGAGGAAGCCGAGCGCAAGCATCGCCGCAGCCTTGGCGGCGCGACCGCGGAGGAAGCGCAGCAGCGAGAAGCCGAAGTGCCAGACGAGGCCGAGGGACATCACCGCCACGGAGACGTACGGGATGAGCCAGCCCGGATTGCGCACGACCTGCAGCACGCTGAGGTCCTTGCCGTCCTTGGTGCTGCCGAAGCTCGACTGGAAGAACGTCAGGCCCGCGTGGCGGAGCGGCTGGTTCATCGAGATGTTGTAGGCGAACGAGCCCGCGCCTTCCTTGATCGTCACGTCGCTCGCGAAGCGGCGCGGCGTGTTCGTTCCCGGGTACTTCTCATGGGTGAACTTGTCGAGACGGAGGGTGAAGGGGACGTAGTAACGCACGCGGCGAAGTGAGAGCTGATAGGTCTTCTCGCCGTCCTTGAATTCTTGGGCGTCGAAATTCTCGGTCAGGTTGAGGTTCACGATCCAGACGCCGGCCGACTGGGCGCCCTTGAGCAGCTCGACGATGGCCGTCGGGGCGTTGGGCTTGTTGTCGTCGTAGCTTTCCGGCTCAGGCTTATAGGCCAGTTCCGTCCGGGCGCCGATGCCTTGGGTCGCCTTGATCGGCAGGCCGTCGGCCATCTGTGACTTGGCGCGCAGCATCGCGTTGGGGTGATAGGCGAGCACCTTGAGCGTGAAGGGTGAGCCGGGCAGGGCGACCATGTCGGGAGCCTGCTTGGCGGCGATGGCGCGGAAGATCGTGTCGGGCACGACGACGACCTGGTCGCCCTGGGCGCCTTTCTCGACGAGCGCGAATTCGAATTCGCGGAACGCCTCGGAGAAATTGCGGCTCTCGCCTTCCGGGACGATCATCGCGGACTCTTCCTGGTAGACCGCGGTGACGAAACCGCCGATGAGCAGGAGGAGCAGGCCGGCGTGGATCATGCTGATGCCGACCTTGGCGGCCGTGGCCTTGAAGTGGCGGAAGTGCGCGAAGGCCAGGTTGGCGACGAGCAGCGCGCCGATGAGGAAGCCGCCCGGGAGCGGGATCTGCAGCGGGGCGGTATCGTCCATGGGGTAGAAGCAGAACCAGGAGGAGAAGTAGACCTTCTGGACATGCCAGACTCCCCAATGGACCTGCTCGAGCGTGCCAAGCAGCACCAGCAGCATCGACAGCACCAGCAGGAAGACCGTCAGCTTCAGCGAAGCCAGCGTGTCGAGCACGCGTCGACCCGTGTCGGCCTTCTGGGCGAATTCGGAATCGCTCACGGCAGCTGGGATTCGGCGAGGAAGGCGACGAGGGCGGCGCCGTGGGCGGCGACCGCGGCGGCGTCACCGCTCATCTTGAAGAACCACGTGGCGCCTTTGTGCGGGGTCATGACCGCATCGAGGCCCTTCTGGCCGTCGGTCGAGGCCATCACGAAGCGCTGGCTTTCGATGCCGCCGACCTTGGCGGGCTGGGCGGAGGCGGCGATGTCGTCTCCGCTTGCGGGCGGCAGGCCGATCTGGCCGCGCCAGCGGTTCACGTTGGCGGTCAGGCCGCCGACGTTGCCGGGGAAGACCGTCACGGCGATCTCGGCCTTGGAGCCGTCGGGGCCGGCCACGATCCAGGTGGCCTTGCGCATGCCGTTCTCTGGGCCGACGGACCAGCCGGCGGGGAGCTTGCCCCACTTGGGGGCGTCGAAGGACGCCGCTTCGGCCTTCATCGAGGCCGGCGCGACCATCGGGGCGGCGACGGTCGGAGAAGGGGCGGCCTGCGCGGCGACGGGCGCGGCCGGGGCGGCGGCCGGAGCCGGCGTGGCGTCGGACTTCACTTCGTAGCGGGCGACCTGCGGAGCAGGCTTGCAGCCGAAGGCGAGCAACGAGGCGGAGAGGAGGAGAGGGAGGCGCATGAGAGGTAGGACGAGGGATTATTTGTTGGCGGGCTTCTTGCCCTTTTTCTTGGCGGCCGCGGCGGCGTCGCCGGCGGTCGAGCCGGTCTTGCGGCGTTCTTCGTATTTCTCGTCGCGAGGCTTGATGACGCCGCGCTTCACGAGTTCGTCCGCGTGGAGATCGGCCAGCGGTCCGCAGCGGGCCAGCCAGGCGTCGCATTCGGCGCGGAGTTCGGCGAGCTTGGCCGCATGGGCGGGGTCGCCGGCGAGGTTGTTCACTTCCCACGGGTCGTTCTGGGTGTCGAAGAGTTCTTCGGCCGCGCGGTTGGGGTTGAAATAGAGCGCCTGCAGGGGCGTCAGTTTGCCCTCGGCCTGGACGCGGCGGAGTTCATGCATCGTCTGGCCGACTTCCTGATAGGCCACCTTGCCGGCCTCATCGACGCCCGGCGCCTGATTGCGCACGTAGCGGAAGCGGGCGTCGCGCACCGCGCGGACCTTGTCGTAGCTCTCGTCCATGTAGTCGCGGAAGGAGTAGACGTATTTCGGCGGATTGGCCGCCGTCGGCAGGAAGCAATGGCCGTCGTATTCGGCCGGGACGGGGACGCCGGCAAGCGTCAGCGCCGTCGGTGCGAAGTCGATCCAGCTGGCGAAGTCTTCGCGGACCGTGCCGGGAGCGATCTGGCCGGGCCAGCGCACGATGAGCGGCACGCGCGTGCCGGTATCCTTGGGCGAGCGTTTGAAGCGCGGCATGCCGCGTCCGTGGTCGCCCGTCAGGATGACGATCGTGTTCTTCTCGAGGTCGTGCGCCTTCAGCCAGTCGAGCACGCGGCCGAGGGAGTAGTCCACCGCCGTGACGAGCTCGTGGTAATGGGCCACCTCGCGCCGGACGGCCGGGGTGTCCGGATAGAAGGGCGGGAGTTCGACTTTGGCCGGGTCGCGTCGGTCGGACGGCTTGAGCGCGGCGGTGTTGCGGGCGTGATCGCCGTCGTTGGCCCGGACTTGGCTTTCGTGACTCACGTTGTCGTTGAAATAAGCGAAGAAGGGTTCTTTCGGTTTGGCGCTCAGTTCGCCGGCCGGACGGTTGGCCGCGTTGATCCAGCTCTTGCGGTCCTGGGCGAGGTTCTTTTCGGGCACGCCTTGGAAATCGGTCTTACCAGGCCACATCACGTGATAACCGGCGGCCTGGAGTTTCTCGGTGAAAGGGTGGGGCGGGTTGACGACGACCGAGCGCATGTTCTGCGCGCCGTACTTCAGGGGGTATTGGCCGGTGACCATCCCGCTGCGCGAGGGGGCGCAGACGCCGGTATGGGTGAAGGCGCGGGTGAAGAGGGCGCCTTCCTTGGCGAGCCGGTCCATGTTCGGGGTGATGGCGTCCTTGCAGCCGTAGACGCCCATGTCGGGCCCCATGTCTTCGCCGATCACCACCACGATGTTAGGGCGGGTCTCCGCCGCACCGAGGACGGCGTTCAGGAGAATGGCCAACAGGGGGAGGAAGCGAGGCATCATAGGGGTAGGACAGGGACGGTCCCGAATGGTTGCTCGCCCCGCGTTCCAAGGCAAAAAGAAAGGACGCATTTACGCGTCCTTTTTGGGGGTATTAGGGCTGGGGGCTTAGTCCGTGAAGCGGAACAGGGCCACGTCGCCGTCCTTGAACAGGTAGGACTTGCCTTCGAGGCGGTAGCGGCCGGCGTCGCGGGCCGCGGCGACGGAGCCGTTCTTCACGAGGTCCTCGTACGAAACGATTTCGGCCTTCACGAAGCCCTTTTCGAAATCCGTGTGGATGACCGCGGCGCACTGCGGGGCGGTCATGCCGCTTCGGAAGGTCCAGGCGCGGACTTCCTTCTCGCCGGCGGTGAAGTAGGTCGCCAGGCCGAGCAGGTGATAGGCGCCGCGGATGAGCGAGGATACGCCGGAGTCGGTGACGCCGAGGGACTGGAGGAACTCGGTGGCTTCGGCGGGCGACAGGTCGCAGAGCTCGGCTTCGACCTGAGCGCAGATGACGACATGCTCGCAGCCGTGGCGTTTGCCGATGAGGGCGGCGACGGCGGCGACGTGCGGGTTCTTCGAAGGATCGGCGAGGTCGCCCTCGGCGACATTGCAGGCGAAGAGCACCTTCTTGGAAGAAAGCAGGTTGTAGGTCTTCAGGCGGGCGCGCTCGTCGTCGGAGACTTCGAGGGCGGAAGCCGGCTGGTTCTCGTTGAGGTGCTTCACCAGACGGGCGAGCAGTTCGACGTTGGCGATGGCGTCCTTGTCCTGGCTGCGGACCTTCTTCTGGTTGCGGTCGAGCTGCTGCTCGGCCGACTGGATGTCGGCGAGGATCAGTTCGGTTTCGATGACCTCGATGTCGCGGATGGGGTCGACCTTGCCCATGCTGTGGACGATGTCATCGTTATCAAAGCAACGCACCACGTGGATGATCGCGTCGCACTCGCGGATATTGGAAAGGAAGTCGTTGCCCTTGCCTTCGCCCTTGGAGGCGCCGGCGACGAGGCCTGCGATGTCGACGATGTCGATCGTGGCCGGGATGACGACTTTCGTGCCGGCGATCACCTGCAGCTTCTGCATGCGTTCGTCCGGCACGAGGACCACGCCCACGTTGGGCTCGATCGTGCAGAAGGGGTAGTTCGCCGCCTCGGCCTTGCGCGAGCGCGTGAGGGCGTTGAAGAGGGTCGACTTGCCCACGTTGGGGAGTCCGACGATGCCAGCCTGGGTCTTTGCCATGGAAGAGGCAACGTGGGCATCCGCCCCGCCAAGGTCAAGAGCCGCCGTCAGGGGGCCAGCGTCAGGGCCTGTTCGGCGAGCTCGGGGTCGGGCAGCACCACTTCGTCCTTCGGTTGCGGCTGTCCGCGGACGATCCGGGCGACCGCGAGCCGGCCGCGGACCGAGGTGATCTCCAGGACGGCGGAAGGATTCAACTGGGGGTCGCGGGCGATGACCTGCAGGCCTTCGCGGACGATCGTGCCCGGGAGGAGCAGCAACGGCACGCTGGTGCTGCGGAGCGGGTAACCTTGGACGAAGCCGATGCGGGCGTTACGCGGCGCGCCGGCCGGGAGCGCGAACGGGTTCGGCTCCTCGGCGGGCTTCGACGACTTGGAGGCGACGCAGCCTGTCAGCAGCGCGAGCAGCAGACAGACTGGGCCGAGCCGGCTCACTCGCGGTGCGGGGCGCCCGGACCTTCCGGGGGCTTGCCGATGAAGGCGGCGAGGGCGGAATTGGGCGGCAGGCCGCCGGGCAGGCCGCCGGGCGAAAGCGGACCCGGAGTCTGCTCGGCCTTCTCGTCCTCGGAGATGAACTGGTCGAAGCCGGGGCCGGAGGTGTCGAGCTCGCCTTCGAACATGCCCTGGAGCTGGCGCATGCGCGTCGGGTGACGCATCTTGCGGAGGGCCTTCGCTTCGATCTGACGGATACGTTCGCGGGTGACCTTGAAGTGGCGGCCGACTTCTTCGAGCGTGCGCTGGACGCCGTCGAGGAGGCCGAAGCGGAGGATGAGGACTTCCTTCTCGCGTTCGGCGAGGGAGCGCAGGACGAAGTCGATCTTCTCGCGGAGGAGGCGGGTGGAGGCCGTGTCGGAGGGGTTCTCCGCGGACTTGTCCTCGATGAAGTCGCCGAGCGAGGTGTCTTCGCCGTCGCCCACCGGGGACTGGAGCGAGATCGGCTGCTGGGCCATCTTCATGATCTGCTGCACGCGATCGATCGCCATGTTCATCTCGTTGGCGACCTCTTCGGCGGTCGGCTCGTGGCCGAGCTCCTGGGTGAGCTGCTTCTGGACCTGCATCACCTTGTTGAGCGTCTCGATCATGTGGACCGGGATGCGGATGGTGCGGGCCTGGTCGGCGATGGAGCGGGTGATTGCCTGGCGGATCCACCAGGTGGCGTACGTGGAGAACTTGTAGCCGCGGCGGTACTCGAACTTCTCGACGGCCTTCACGAGGCCCATGTTGCCTTCCTGGATGAGGTCGGTGAAGAGCAGGCCGCGGTTCTGGTATTTCTTGGCGATGGAGATCACCAGGCGGAGGTTATGCTCGACCATCTCGGTCTTGGCGCGCTGGGCTTCGTCGAGGTGCTTGCGCACGTTGCGGGCGAGGTGGATGAGTTCGCCCGGGCTGAGGCGCCAGCGGAGTTCGATCTCGCGGGTGCGGGAGGCCGAGATCTCCTGCTTGACGGCCTTCTTCGCGCGGACCGGGCCGCGGGCGACGACGGTCGGCTCGACGAGGTTGCGGGAGTCTTCGATGTCGCCCTTGATGTCCGGCAGCTCGAGCCACTCTTCGAAGAGCTTCATCTTGAAGCAGAACTTCCGGAGGATGTCCTTGCAGCCTTCCTTGGCGGTGCGCTCGAGCTTGACGTAGGCCTCGCGGGTCTTGGCTTTCTTGCCGGCGTCGGACTCGTCGAGGTATTTCTGCCAGGCCTTGTCGAGCTTGGCCTTGAGCTTGGTGCACTCCTCCGTGGCCTTGGGGAGCATCTTGTAATACGCGTCGCGGGACTCGACCTTCTTGTCGATGACCACCTTGTCGAAGCGCTCTTCCTTGCGGAGGACCTTGAGGGCGAGGTCGAGCTGGTAGGGCAGGGTGAGCCAGCAGGCGAAGAGGTAGTTCTGGGCCTCCAGTTCGGCGTCTTCGATGCGCTTGGAGATCTCGACTTCCTGTTCGCGGGTGAGCAGCGGCTTGTGGCCCATCTGCTTCAGGTAGACGTTGAACGGATCGTAAGGGGCGTCGGCCGGGACGGTGCGGGCGGCTTCTTCTTCGGAGTCCTCGACCTTCTTGCGGTACGTCTCGACCTCATCCTCGTCCAGGAGCTTGATGTCCAGGTTGTCGAGGATGTTCATGATGTTCTCGATCAGCTCCGGGTCGGTGGCGCTGTCGGGGATGACCTCATTGATGTTCTGGACGGTCACGAAGCCGTTCTTCTTGGAAAGGCTGACGAGCAGCTGGACCTTCTCGTTGATGGCGGGGCCGACGTGCGGCGTGACCGGCTTGGGCTTCGGCGTGACCGCGATGGGCAGCTTCGGGGCGACGACCTTGGCGACCGGCGGCTTCGCGGCGGCGGGCTTGCCGGCGGCGGCCTTGTTGTTGGCCGGGGCGGCCTTGACCGGAGCAGCCTTCGCGGGAGCGGCCTTAGCCGGGGCGGCCTTCGCGGCGACCGCCTTCACGGCCGGCTTGGCCGGTGCCTTGGCGGCGGATTTGACGACGGGCTTGGCCTGCTTGGAGGCTTTGGCCGGCTTGTCGGTGGTCTTCTTGTTCTTCTTATCGGTCATCTTGGGAAATCAGGCGGCGGTGAGCGTCGGCGGGGTCGCGTGCGACTTGCGCAGGGCGATCTTTTCGGACTGGAGCCGGTTGAGGGTGGCGACGTCGTCGCGGGGGGTGGAGGCGATTCGGGCGTCGAGGCTGCGCATCAGGGCTTGGACGTGGCGTCCATGGAAGGACTTCAGGATCGTGTTGGCGCGGGGCAGGATGTCCTTCTCGTCCTCGCGTCCGGCGTAGCTTTCGGCGGAAAGGCGGGCGGCTTCGGTACGCAGTTCGTCGTCGAGGGCGTTGACGGCCTCCCGGAGTCCTGCGAAATGGCCGTGGGCGGCTTCGTTGAGCAGGGCCATCAGGAGCTGGCCGCCCCGGCCGGACTGGTCGATCCACTCGAGCGGGAGCGACTGGGCGATGGGAACGAAGTAGGCGTCATGCCGCAGAAGGAACAGTATCAGGTCCTCCTCCGTGGTTGTCAAGCCCCCCCCCTTGACAACCGGGACGGGTGCTTCGTCCGGGCCGCCGAGTTGGGCCGCGGGGCGCTGGGATTGGGATTGGGCGCGGTGGCGTTCGTAGGCCATGTGCATCTCGCGGATGCCGATGCCGGCGTGGCGGGCGGCCTCGTTGAGGGCCTCACGGACGATCTCCTCGGCGCCGGCTTGCTCGACGATGGGGAACAGGGACTCCAGGAGGCTGAGGCGGCTGGTCAGCGGCAGGTTGACCGAACCTTCGGGGACGAGGGACTGCACGCAGAATTGCATCGCGCTGCGGGCGCCGGCGACGAGGCCGGCCCAGCCCTCGGCGGACTGCGTCGAGAAGTATTCGTCGGGATCCTTGCCGCCCGGGAGCGAGAGAAAGCGGATGTCGAGGCCTTCGCGGAGGCCGATGGGCAGCAGGCGCAGCGCGGCTTTCTGGCCGGCGGCATCTGAATCCAGGAAGACCAGCAGACGCTGGCTGAAGCGACGCAGCTGCTGGAGGTGTTCTTCGGTGACCGCGGTGCCTTGCGCGGCGATCGCCCCCGGGATGCCGGCCGAATGGCAGCGGATGGCGTCGAGCTGGCCTTCGACGAGCACGAACGGATCCGCGTCCTTGCGGGTCATGCGGGCGCGGTCGAGGTTGAAGACGGTGCGCGATTTCTTGAACAGCTCGGTCTCGGGCGAGTTGACGTACTTGGCTTCGCGCGAAGGGTCGTCCTGCGGGGTGATGTCGAGCTGGCGGGCGGTGAAGGCGATGACGCGGCCCTGGATGTCGCGGATCGGGATGATCAGGCGGCCGCGGAAGCGACAGCGCCAGCGCAGCGGATCGGGCACGCGGTCCACGCCGAAGAAGAGGCCGGTCTGGGCGAGGGCGTCCTTGGCGTAGCCCTTGGCGAGCAGGCCCGGGATGAGCTTCGAATCGTCGACCGGGGCGAAGCCGATGCCGAAGTCGTCGGCGACCTCGGGCGAGAACTTGCGCTGGCGGGTCCAGTAGTCGCGGATCCATTCGCCGTGCACCGGGTCCTCGAGGAAGCAGCGCCGCCAGTAGTCGGCGACGAGCTCGTGGATCTCGAGGAGCTGTCCGCGGAAGGACTTCTCGTTCTTGCCGTCGCCGCCGCTCTCGTAGTCGAGCTTGAAGCCGAAGCGGTTGGCGACGCGTTCGACGGATTCCGGGAAGTCGAGGCCTTCGCGGTTCATGACGAGCTTGAAGGCGTCGCCGCCTTGCTGGGTGGAGAAGCAATACCAGAGGCCCGTCTCGGGGTTGACCTTGAAGGAGGGGCTCTTCTCGGACTTGAAGGGGCTCAGGCCCCACCAGTCGCGCCCGCGCTGCTTCATCTGGGTGTAGTCGCCGGCGAGCGCGACGATATCAGCCCGTTGACGGAGCTCATCGATCGATCTGCGGGAAATACGGGCCACGGGTGTCAAGGGGTGGCTGTCAAGGGGTGGGGCGCAAACGTAAATAATTCCCAATCGGCGTTAGGGAGTTCCCCTGTGTTATGCCCAGGGGTGTCGACGGCGCAAGGGGTGGCCCCTTTTCAGCACTCGTCGCAAAGCTTCCGGCGGATGCGGGCGGCTTCGCCCCGCAGGCGGGCGGCTTCGGCGGCCTGGCCGGCCTTCTCCAGGACATCGGCTAGATTGTCCAGGACGGAGGTGACTTCCCGCTTCTCGGCCCCATGGACCTGCTGGACGCCGCGCAGTTGCCGGCGGAAGAGGATTTCGGCTTCAGCGTACCTGCCACGCTTCAGCTCGAGGCCGCCGAGGATGCTCATCGTGCCGAGGGGGTCGGGGTGGGTTTCGCCGAGTAGGGCGACCTCGAGTGCGAGTACGGTGCGGTAAAAATCGGCGGCTTCGTCGAAGCGCGACTGGCGGTAGCAGAGGCCAGCGAGCTGGGTGCGGAGGTTGATGATGGCGGCGTCGGCGCCGCGGGGAGCGGTCTCAAGTAAGGTCAGCGCTTCGCGGTAGAGCTTCTCCGCCCCGGCGAGGTCATCGCCGGCGACGCGTAACGAAGCGAGCTCACGACGAAGGTCCGCGGCGGCGGTCCGCTGGTCGCGGTTCGCGGTCGGTTGCGCGCGTACCGCCTCGGCGAGCAGGGAGGCAGCCTCGTCCGTGCGACCTTCGGCCCGGCTGAGCGCGGCCTTCTGGCGCAAGGCCTCGGGGCTGACGGCCGGAGCGGAAGAACCGCCGCAGCCGGCGACGAGCAACGTGAGCAGGCTGAGCGCGAAGCGCGGCATCAGTCTCCCAGGAAGCTGGCGTCGTCGCACTGCGCCTTGAAGTAAGGAGCATTGCCGTCGACCTCGACCGTGAGCGAGTGGTCGCCCGCGGGGATCGAGGCGGCGTAGGCGCCGGCCTTCAGTTCAAGGGCCTTGCCGTCCAGCCAGGCGGCCTTCACTCCGGTGAGGAGCAACGGCTTGGCGGTCGCGGCGGCCGCCGTGAGGCGGGCGGTCGCGTAGAGGCGGCCAGGGTTGAATTCCTTGGGCAGCTGTCCGTTGACGAGCGTGTAGACCGGGGTGGCGGCGGCGGACTTGGCGAGGGCGCCGGGCGGCTGGTCGTCGAAGACCCAGAGGCGGGCGACGTTGCCCTTGCTGGCGTCGAACGGACCCGGCTTGCCGATCTCACCGAGGAAGGCGAAGAAGTTACGACGGGAGACGCCCGTGATGCCGTCGGCCAGGCCGGCGGGCATGATGCTGCCGATGTTATCGCGGCTCACGATGTTGGCCTTGAGGATGGCCAGTTCGACGCCGGGGCCGGGGCGGATGAAGAGCTCGGTCGCGTTCTCCCGCGCAGGGATGCCGACCATCTGGCTGCCGTCCTTCATCTTGAAGGAGAAGCCGTGGTAGCCTTCCTTCACCTTCGCGGCCGGGTTGAGCACGCTCTCGATGATGTAGTCGAGCGGGGCGCTCGCGCCGATGCTGCTGAGGTCAGGTCCGAGTCTGCCGCCGGCGCCGCCGATGGCGTGGCAGATCGCGCAACCGTTCTTGCGATACTGCATTTCGCCTTCCGCCGGGTCGGCCCCCAGTTTGATCGTCCTGATGATGCCTTCGATCTCGGCCGCATAATCACGCGGGCCGGATTTCGCGCCGGCGAGCGGTTCGATGACCTTGACCAGCGCATTGCCGCCGCGGCCGAGGGAACGGGCGGACTGCAGCGCGGCCGCATAGTGTTCGGCGCTCAGGCCCTGCGGGAATTCCTTGGCGAGTCGCTGGGCGAAGCTGCCGAGCTGGAAGAGGTTGGTCCAGACGGCGGCAGCTTCCGGCTTCGTCTTGATCAGCGCGAAGACCGAGGGGATGATTTTCAAGGCTTCACCCGGGGCATGAACGGCCAGGGCGGGCAGGGCGTCCTGACGGACGGCCGCCGGGCGCGTTTCGGCGGTCAGGCTGCGCAGCACCTGCAGTGAGGCCTGCTGGCCGATCGTGCGGAGCGCGGCCACGGCGGTGCGACGGAGTTCGGCGTCCTTCTCGCGTCCGGCGAAGTCGCCGAGCTGCGGTACGGACGGCACGAGCTTCCACTGGCCGGCGAGCCGGACGGAGGTGATGAGGAGGTTTCGCTCGGTCTCGTTGCGAAGCAGTTTGCCCAGCGCGGCGAGGTCGCCGGTCGGACGCACGTTGCGGTTCGAGGCTTCGACGAGGGCGAAGGCGATGCGGTGGCGGGTCGACGGCTGGAGGGAGGCGTCGTCCATCAGCGCGCGGAAGAGCAGCGTGGCCTCGTCGGTCGTGCCGGCCTTGCCGACGAGTTCGATCCAGGGGCCGGTACCGGCGGCGTCGATCTTGCGACCCGCGAACAGGCGCTGGACGTAAGGAGTGGCGATGCCCGGGTCGATGGCCTTCACGATCGCGTCGAGTTCGGCTTCATGGCCGACGACCTTCGCGGGCTGGGCGGCGACGTCCTCGAGCCACGGACGCGCGAGTTCGTTGATGCTGGTCCAGGCGGCGAAATCCAGGAAGTTATCGGCCGGATCCTTGGGCAGGTTGGCCAGCACGGCGCGGGCGCTTTCCGGAGTGCGGACGCGGGCGAGGGCGCGATGCGCTTCGAGACGGACGCGGGGATTGGCATGGGCCAGGAACGGCGTGATGAGGGCGATGTCCGTCGCTCCGCGGGCGCCGAGGGATTTGCCTAGTTCGCGGAGGCCGACCTGCAGGCTGGCCGGATCCTGGCTGCGGAGCAGTTCGGTGAGATGACTGGTTTCGTCCGTGCGACCGCTGAGCAACCAGGCGGCGTGGCGACGCGTCACGTCATCCTTGGCCCAGGTCTTGAGGGCGGACCGCAGTTCGGCGACGGACAGCTTGGCGAGTTCGCGGCGGGCCTGTTCGAAATCCCAGCGGCTCGGCGAGGTCAGCCTGGCGAGCAGTTCGGAAGGCGATTTGCCGAGCAGCGGCTGCCAGGCGAGCGGCTGGGCGTTCTCCGGCAAGATGCGCCAGATACGTCCGCTGATCTTGTCGCGGCGCGGGTCGCGGAAGTCGACTTCGCCGTGGTTGATGATCGGGTTGGTCCAGTCGGCGACGTAGAGCGCGCCGTCAGGGCCCATCTTCAAGGTGATCGGGCGGAAGGCCACGTCGCTGGTGCGGACGACGTCGGGGAGTTCCTTGGTCACGTAGCCGGACTTCGGGGAAGCGTCGGTGCTGAAGTCATTGAAGCCGAAGCGGACGATGCGATGGGCGCGGAAGTCGCACGTGATCGCGTTGCCTTGCCAGTCGGCGCCGAACAGCGGGCTCTGCACGAGCTCGAGGCCGCTGAACTTCGGATAGGAGCCCGGGCTGATGCTGCCGACGAGGCGGCGGGCGCCTTCGGAGGGCGGGAAGGCCGCGCCGGGGAAGGCCCAGTGCACGCCGGTGCCGTCGGCGCCGGAGGTCAGGAACGTCTGGCCGGCGAGGTCTTCCTGCTGGCCCCAGGCGTTGACGAGACCCTTCGAGTGGACTTCGAGGCGCTCGGTGTTCGGGTCATAGGCGAACGCGACGCCCGAGTTGGCGCGGACGAGGCCCCACGGGGTCTCGAGGTGCGAGTGGATGTAGATCGTCTGGTGGAAGTAGAGACGGCCATCGATGCCCCAGTGGAGGGTGTGGACGATATGGTGGGTGTCCTCGGTGCCGAAGCCGCTCAGGACGATGCGACGTTCCGCGAGCACGCCGTCCGCGTTCGGCTTCGTGAGGTGGAGGAGTTCGGTGCTGGCGCCGACGTAGACGCCGCCGAAGTTATCCGGCGCGACGCCGGATGGAATGAGCAGGCGATCGGCGACGATGCGCGAGACATCGGCCACGCCGTCACGGTCGGTGTCTTCGAGGAGGATGACCTTGTCGTTGCCCGTGGACGGACCGAACTTCGAGGAGTTGCCGGCCATCTGCGCAGCGAGGTCCTCGGGGTTGACCTGCGGGTAGGTGTTGGAAGTCGCGACCCAGAGGCGGCCGGAGGTGTCCCAGTTCATGTGGACGGGCTTTTCGAGCAGCGGATTCTCGGCGAAGAGCGACATGCGCAGGCCGTCGGACAGCTTGAAGTCCGGGCGGGGCAGGGACGCGGCGACGGTCAGTTTGGCCGGCGTCTTCGGTTCAGGCGGCAGCGTGCTCGGCTGGCCGGCGGACACCGCGATGGCGTCGGCTTCGGCGGTCTCGATGAGCGGGTCGAACTTCGGGATCTCGACGGCGTTGTTGCCCTGTTCGCGCTTACGGAAGCCGAAGATATAAGTGTAGTTGGCCGGGCGGCTGCGGTGGAAGAACAGGGAGTTCTTACGGAGGACCGAGGCGCGCAGGGTTTCCGCGGCGGCTGTGGGTTTGTCCCAGCCGGTCTGGTTCACCTTCCAGCCGAGCTGGGCGGCGACGCCTTCGCTGAGCGCGCGGTAGCCGCGTTCGGTCAGGTGGATCCCGTTGTCGGTGCCTTGATCGAGGGCGATGCCGTGCGACTTCCATTCTGCTCGGACGAAGGGGATGTTCTTCTCCGCGGCGAGTTCGGCGAGGCTGCGGCCGTAGGCGGCGAGGAGCTTGTTGTGTTCGGCCGGATCCGGCAGGCCGGGGCGGGACCCGCGCAGGTCTTCATGCGCGATGGGTCCGAGGATGACGAAGCGCACCTTGCCTCCGGCGCCGTGCTTCCTGATGAGTTCCATCAGTTGGGTGATTTCACGCTTCAGGCGGGCCGGGGTGTGTTCGGTGCCATAGCGCGCCGGGTCGGGATTGAGGGCGGGGTCGTTCTGGCGATAGGTAAGTTCTTCCAGCGAGGCGGCCATGCCGTAGCCGATGATCGCGACGGTGGGCTTCACCACGGCGAGCTGTTCTTCGAGTTGCTCGACGCCCTTGGCGACCGGATCGAAGCTCGCGCGAGAGGCGCCGAGGGGCGTGTCGCCGGAGTAGCCGAGATTACGCACGGCGAACTTCTTGCCGGGGAATTCCTGGCGCATCTTCGTCTCGAGCACGCCGTAATTATTTTCGCGCTCCATCAGCACGTCGCCGATGAGCAGGACGCGGTCGCCGTCCTCGAGCGTCAGCTTGCGGGCTTCGTCGGCGGCGCCGGCGTTCGGCTGGAAAACGATGAGGGCACAAAGGGCCAGCAGGGTGGGGAAGCGGGGCATGTCAGGATTGGAAGAGGTTTGGTGGCTAAGGCGAGGCGACTTTCGACCCTGCGGGGACGAAGTTGTTGCGGCGAAGTCGCCTTTAATATCGCTCAATTAAGCCCGGCCCGGGGCTTAGTCGGCGAATTGCGGCCAACGAGCCCGGAAAGCCAGCTGGGCGTCCTTGTCCGGAATCACTGGTCGCTCGGGGTCCGTCAGGAACTTGAGCGGGAAGGCTGGCTTAAGGTGCAGGATGTGGACGACCGGGCCTTTGACTTCGAAGACCGCATACCACGCGCCGCAACCGATGTCGAAAAGCTCGCCATGGCGGCTGCGGATGCGCCGAGTACGGTGGGGGCTCGGGTCGCGGCTGAGAATCTCGAGCAGACGCGCTTCGAAATCAACCGACCACTCCTGCTTGAGCCAAGCCATGTGTTCGGCGGCTTGCGGTGAGAAACTCACCATGAAGGCCGGCGGGCCTTCTAGGGCGGCGTCGACTTCGTCGATCCAGCCGGCCTTGGCGTCGGGGAACGAATCGTAAGAGGGGATGTAGGGCTTGATGTCGAAGACCGGCGTACCGTCGATCAGGTCGCACGGGCCGAGGATGAGCTGGCCCTTGCGGATCTCGAGCAGCTGGACGGGCGTGATGCCGAGCGGGTTGGGGCGGTGCGGGGAGCGGGTGGCGAAGACGCCTCGCCTCTTCGAAGGGCCGCGGGGCGGCAGGACTTCCGGCCGCCAGTCGGTATTGCGGTGGAACCACCACAGAAGCCAGATGCGGTCGAAGCCTTCGAGGTCCTTGAGCGCCTTCTGATATTTGTCGCCCGGGAGCATCTCGAGGATGTTCGTCTCCGCCTGCCTCTCGTCGGGCTGATGCCGGGCGTCGAACTTCAGCGGCTTGCCGGAGCGGATGAAGCCGATGGGCGTGATGTTGAGGCCGGATTCCAAGATAGTTCAGGCGTAGGCTGCGCTCGCTGAAAAGGCAAAGATTCATTGTCTCGGCGGAGGTCAGGCCTTAGCCCTGCGTTCGTCCATGTCTGCCGAGGTCATCAATCTCTCCTGCTATAAGTTCGCCCCGCTGGAGGGCTTGGAGGAGCTGCGGTTGCGGCTGCAGGAGGCCACCAAGGCGCACGGACTCAAGGGGACCATCCTGCTGGCGCCCGAGGGCGTCAATTTCTTCCTGGCCGGCACGCGGCCGCAGTTGGCGGCGGTGCTGGAAGTCATCCGCGCCGTGCCTGGTCTGGCGGACGTCGCTCCCAAGGAGAGCCCCAGTTCCGATCAGCCGTTCAAGCGCATGCTCGTGAAGATCAAGAAGGAGATCATCGCCTTCGGCGTCGCAGGCGTCGACCCGGCCCGGCGTCCGGCGACGAAGATCTCGGCGCGCCAGCTCAAGCAGTGGCTGGACGAAGGTCGCCCGGTGACGTTGCTCGACACCCGCAATGATTACGAAGTGCGGATGGGGACGTTCAAGGGGGCGGTCGTCCCGCAGATCTGGAACTTCCGGGATTTCCCGGCGGCGGTCGAGAAACTGCCGGAGGAGCTCAAGACGCAGCCGCTGGTGATGTTCTGCACCGGCGGCATACGTTGCGAGAAGGCGGGTCCGTTCATGGCGATGAAGGGTTATACCGACGTCCTCCAGCTCGACGGTGGCATCCTCAAATATTTCGAAGAAGTCGGCGGGGCGCATTACGAAGGAGAGTGTTTCGTCTTCGACGAACGCGTCGGCGTCGGACCCGATCTCCGCGAGACCGGTTCCGTCATCTGCTTCAACTGTCAGATGCCGCTCACCGTGGAGGACCAGCAGCGTCCGGACTACGTCTACGAAAAGACCTGCCGTCATTGCGTGGACGGCAAGCCCAAGGGCCGAGGTAACACCGCCCAACGCGGGGCCTGAGGCTTACCAGCGTAGTTCGGCCAGGCTGAAGACGCGACGCGTGCCAGGCGGCAGGCGCGGGGCGAGGCTGGCTTCGTCTGCTCCGCTGAGGATGCCCGTCCGCAACAGCACGCTGTCGAGGCCCGTACCGGCGGCACCGGCGATGTCGTGCTCCGGGCTGTCGCCGATGGCGAGGACCGTCAGCGGGGGCGGGTTGCCGAGCACGGCGAGGGCCGTGCGGTAGATGTCGCCGTGCGGCTTGCCGAAATAGCGGAGCACCGCGCCTTTGCGTGCCAGTTCGAGGGCGATCGCGCCGGCGGAGGGACGCACGCCCTTAGGCGTGAGCATCTCCAGGTCCGGGTTGCAGACGGCGACGGTGACGCCGCGGTTCGCGGCCTTGGTGAGGTCGCGGATCTGTTCGCGCCAGTTGCGGTCGGGTTCCTGGCAGGCGGCGAGGATGATCCCTTCCGCTTCGTCGGGCCAGGTGAGCGTGAAGCCGAGGTCGCCGAAGCCGTAGTCGTCGCCGGGCTTCCCGGAGATGTGCACCTTGGCGCCTGGACGGAAGCCATCGCCGAGCGCGCCGGAACGGATGGCGGCCTGAGCGGCGTCACCGGAAGTCACCACGGCATCGTAATGATCCGGACCGAAACCGAACTTCGCGAGTCGTACGACGTTGTCGGCGCCGGTCTTGGCCGAATTAGAAAGCACGGCCACCTTGCCGCCGCTCTCGCGGAAGCGACGTAAGGCTTCGGCGGCGTGCGGATAGGCGACGGTGCCATCGTGGAGCGTGCCGAACTGGTCCACCAGGAGGGCGCCGTATTGGCCGGCGACTTCGGACAAGCCGGTGATCGGTGTAAGGCTGCTCATGCGAAGGTGATCTCGTGGCCCAGGGAACGCCAAGCCAGGCGGGCGGCGCCGGCCGCGGCTTCTTCGCTCCAGGCCGTGTGTTGCGGCACGCCGAGGGCTTGGGCGCGGAGGCTCATCCAGGCGGCGCTCCGGGAGCCGCCGCCGGCATGGCGGACATTGCGCAGCGCCAGACCGCCGAGCGCGGCGAGCTTCGCGTAACCGGACTGCTCGACGCGGGCAAAGGCTTCGTAGATGCCTTGGAGGAATTGCGCGTCATCCGCCGGCCGCGGCGTCAGGCGGGGCGGCAGTTTCGGATCGGAGACCGGGAAGCGCTCGCCGACGGAGGGAAGGGGGTAGTAGTCGGCGCCCGTCGGCTTCGATATGTCGATCCTGACTTCGAGTCCGGTCAGTTGTTCGGCCGTGAAGAACTGCAAAAGCGTCTGGCCTCCGCAGTTGGAAGCGCCGCCGGCCAGCCAGGTATCACCGATGCGATGGCTGTAGATGCCGAGTTCCGGCGCGAAGATCGGTCGGTCGCTCAGGAGTTTGAGCACGATGGTCGAGCCCAACGCCGTGGAGGCTTCGCCGGGTTCGGTGGCCCCGCTGGCGAGGAAAGTCGCGCAGCCGTCGGTCGTACCGGCGGCGATGGTGATGCCTTCGGGGATGCCGAGGGCGATGGCGGCCTGTGACGAGACCTGACCGATCGGCGTACCGACCGGGACGACTTCGGGGAGGATGCCAGGAGACAGTCCCAAGCCACGGAGCCAATCCGGCCATTCACGGGCGACCGGGTCATAGCCCGTCTTCAGGGCGTTATTCTCGTCGGTCTGCCAGTTCGTCGCGCCGAGGCAGCCGTTGATCCAGTCCGTTTGATGGACGATGCATTGCAAGCGAGGCAGCTTGGCCCACTCCAAGGCGCGGGCGGCGGGAGAAGTCGCGCCATGCGCGGCGCTTTCGCGCGGCGCGAGCGTCTTGATCTTCGCGGCTAGGTCGCCCGTGTGGGCGTCGTCATACATTCGGGCCGGCGCGAGCGGACGATTATGGTGATCGACCGGCAGGATCGTACCCGAAGTGCCGTCGACCGCGATGGCGCGTGCGGCGGCGAGGTCGACCTGCTGGCTGAGTTGGTCCATAGCCGTGCGGCAGCCGGTCCACCAGTCTTCGGGCGATTGTCCGCGGCGAGCACCGGTGGCTTTTGTCGCGGGCAGTTTCGCCGAACCCAGTCCGAGGATCTTGCCGGAGGCGTCGACGGCGACGGCGCGGACACCGGAGGTGCCGAGGTCGAGTCCGATGACGAAGCCTTGCATCTCGGGGTTATGGGGATGAAGGCGGCATGGGGGCAAGAGTGGATGAATGAACGAAGATGGATGATGGAAGATCCTAGATGGCGATCAGGGGCGGACGGCCTGATTTCGTCCCTTTGCCCCTCTGGACAATTCTTCATCGCCCATCTTCCATCGCTCATCATTTATCTTTCTTCGGCGCCAGTTCGTCCCAGCTCTTCAGTCCGCAGGTCTTCAGATAAGGTTCGGCGGCGGCTTTCCAGGCCGGGGTGTCGGCGGCTTTCAGCAGGTGCCAGATCGGGCGTCTCTGGTCGGGCTCGAAGGTCGTGCCGGGCTTATTGCTCCAGAGGCCGAAGCGCAGGCCGCCTTCCATCGCGTGGTCGACCTGCCGATGGTAGAGGAAGGCGTCGACGGCGCCGTCGAGGCGGGCGACCTTCTCCCAGGCGTAGGCGTAGGCCGCCGCTTGTTCGGCGAGGGCTTCCGGTCGCTTCGTCACGTCGAAGCCTTGTTCGGTCAGGCTGAGCCGGCGGGGTTTGCCTTCGAAGCGGAACTCGGGCGAGGCGAGCTTGCGGGCGACCACCTCGAGGTTCTTGAACGTCACCTTCTTCGAGTCGTCGTCGAAAGTGACCTTGTCCAACCATGTCCGGGGGTCGCGGAGATTGCTCGGGTAGGGATGGAAGGCCAGGTGCCAGTCGAAGTCGCCGCGCTCCTTGGCGCGGCGGGCGAAGGTCTCGAGCAGGGTCCGGCCGCGACAGGCCTGCAGCGGGTCGGCGTGGCCCTGCGAGTTCCAATGGTGCTCCATGGAGAGGTAGACGCGGGCGTGGGCGGAATGACGGCGCAGGGACGTCCAGGCGAGGCGGACCTGGTCTTCGTATTGGGTCGCGAGCTGCTCGACCGTGACCGGACCCATCTGGTGCCACTCGTGGTGCGAGTTCACCTCGTTGCTGATCACCCAACCCCAGAGACGTCCGTGCGAGGTGTCGGCCGAGCACCAGCGGCGGGCGATGAAATCCGTCAGCGCCGCGTAGCAGGCGCGGCCTTCGGGCGTGACCGTATTCGCGGCCATCGTGGTGCCTTTGACGGCATCCGCCTGCGGGTGGACCGTCAGCGTGCGGACACGTTCATTGGGCGAGCGGTAGGTGATCAGGATCGCCGTGACCACGACACCCTTGTCGCTCAGGGCTTTGATCTGTCGGTCGAGCGACTTCACGTAGGCTTCGTTGATCACGAACGTGAACCCATCGGCCGTGGCCGTCGGCTGGCCGGGTTTGGCCTCCTTGGCGGGTGAGAGCAGTCCGTTCAGCGTCAGATTGATGCCCGCATGGTGGACGCCCAGCTCCAGCAGGTCATCGAGCATCTGCACCTGCAGGCCCTTGGGGCTGGGGGTCTTGGGGTAAGAGGCAGGGTCCGGAGCCGCCGTAGCCAGGCACGAGATGAGCAGGGCAGCCGAGAGAAGCAGGCGCATCTAATGCAGACAGACCGCACGGAGGCGGGTTCCAGGCGAATAACGGGTTGCAGAAGGCCGCCGCCTTCGCTGGATTAACCATACCCACCCCCCATGCGAATCCTGGCAATCATCCTCTGTCTGGTCGGCGGCCTCTTGTCCGCCGCCCCGGCCAAGCAGCCTAATATCGTCTTCATCTTCTCCGATGACCACGCGTATCAGGCCATCAGCGCCTACGGTGACGCCCGCAGGCTCATCCAGACTCCGAACATCGATCGGATCGCCAACGAAGGCATGCGCTTCGACCGCGCGCTCGTCACCAACTCGATCTGCGGTCCGAGCCGCGCCGTGATCCTGACCGGCAAGTACTCGCATCTGAACGGTTTCTACAACAACTCGAACTCCGTCTTCAACGGCGAGCAGCTGACTTTCCCGAAGCTCCTGCAGAAGTCGGGCTACCAGACGGCCGTGATCGGCAAGTGGCATCTGGTCAGCGACCCCGTGGGCTTCGACTTCTGGCAGGTCCTCCCCGGGCAGGGTCTCTACTATAACCCGCCCATGAAGAACGCGGGCGGGATGGTGAAGACCCAGGGGTATGTCACCGACATCGTCACGGATCTCTCCCTCGACTGGGTACGGAAGCGCGACAAGTCCAAGCCCTTCATGCTGATGTGCCAGCACAAGGCTCCGCATCGCGAGTGGGCGCCGAACATCAAGGACCTCGGTTTCGACAAGGACCGCGTCTATCCCGAGCCGGCCACTTTGTTCGATGATTACGCCGATCGCGCGAAGGCCGTGGCCGAGAATGACATGACCCTGGAGAAGACCATCGTCCCGCTCGACGTGAAGCTGGTCCGACCGCCGAACATGGACGCCGAGCAGACGGCCGTCTGGGACGCCTTCTATGAGCCGCGCAACGAGGCTTTCCGTAAGGCCAATCCGCAGGGCAAAGATCTCGTCCGCTGGCGCTACCAACGCTACATGCATGACTACCTCGCCACCGTGAAGGCCGTGGACGACAACGTCGGCCGCGTGCTCAAGTTCCTCGAGGACGAAGGCCTCGCCGAGAACACCATCGTGATCTATTCCGCTGACCAAGGCTTCTACCTCGGCGAGCACGGCTGGTTCGACAAGCGCTGGATCTTCGAAGAGTCCGTCCGCACGCCGTTGCTCGTCCGCTGGCCCGGCGTGACCAAGCCCGGCTCCGTCAGCAAGGCGCTGGTCTCGAACCTCGACTATGCCCAGACCTTCCTCGCCATGGCCGGGCTGCCTTCGCCCGCGGAGATGCAGGGGCGCAGCCTCACGCCGATTCTCGCCGGGGAGCTGCCGGCCGATTGGCGCAAGGAGTTCTATTATCACTACTACGAGTATCCCCAGCCCCATCACGTCGCCCCGCACTACGGCATCATCACCGACCGCTACAAGCTCGTGCGTTACTACGGGAACGGCGAGACCAAGACTGACCTCTTCGACAGCGAGAAAGACCCCCTGGAGCTCAGGAGTTTCTTCGGCCAGCCAGGTTATGAGTCCGTCCAAGCGGACCTCGAGGCGCGCCTCGCCAAGTTGCGCGTCGACCTGAAGGTGCCGGAGGTCGAGGATGAATACGCCTCGGGCT
>JBDKIN010000044.1:0-3306 GCA_039797095.1 Verrucomicrobiota bacterium | reverse complement strand
CGTATTCGGTCTTCGTCTGGCGCATGCGCGCGCCTTGCAGGATATCGTAAGCGAGGGTGAGCGACTTCGCGGAAGAGGTCGGGGTCTCGCAGGAAAGGAAGTCGCCGTAACCGTCCACCAGCAGACCGCCGGCCAGGATCGAGGCCTCGAGGAGGCGCGACTGGAACCCGGGGTCGAGGAGCGCGGCGTTCGCGACCGTGGCGCGGATCCAGAGCGGGGCCTTGAGCTTCGCGGCGGCGGCGCAACGCACGAGTTCGCGATAGGTGCCGGTCGCGTGCAGGCCTTCCTGCGGCTGCGAGGACGTGAGGATGAGTCGGCTGGCGGGGATCGCGGCGAGTTCCTGGGCGAGCGCGGTGACCGTCGGGCCATCGAGGTCGACCGCCAAGACTGCGTCATGCTGCGCGGCCGCTTCGCCCCAGGCTTTGAGCGAGGCGCCATCGGCGGCAGAGAAGGCCTTCACGACCGCCAGGCGGCTGCCAGAGCCGTCGAAGGGGAAATCGGCGGGCGAGAGGCTGGTCTCGACGAAGAGGGCGGGGACGGACTGTCCAAGGGCCTTGCGTAGCGAGCGGAGGCTGGCGGCGTGAGCAGGGTCGTCGAGGCGCACGAGCAGGCCTTCGGCGCGGACTTCGCGTTGGGCCGCATGGACGTCGAGGATCTCCTTGGCCGCCGCCTGCCAGTCGGCGAGGCCGGCGATGCTGCGGACGATCACGCGCGGCGTTTCGGCGGAGCCGGCGAGGCACTTCGTCGACAGCGTGATGGTCTCCGTCTCGCGACGGGTGAACGAGAAAGGGTCCGCCGGGTCGGTGGGCAGGGTGGCGGTCGAAGCGGCGCCCAGGGCAGCCAAGGCTTCGGCGCGGCGGACGATCTCGCGGCAGACCGGGATCTCGTGCCAGGGGTCTTCCGTCAGCGAGACGCGGATCGTGTCGCCCAGGCCGTCGGCGAGAAGCGAGCCGATGCCGATGGCGGACTTGATGCGGGCGTCCTCGCCTTCGCCCGCCTCGGTCACGCCGAGGTGGAGCGGGTAATCCATGCCGAGCTCGGTCATGCGCGCGGCCGCGAGGCGGTAGGCTTCGACCATCACCTTCGGGTTCGAGGACTTCATCGACAAGATCATGTCCTTGAAGCCGTGGGATTCGGCGATACGGATGAACTCGAGGGCGGATTCGACCATCCCGTTCGGTGAATCGCCGAAGCGGTTCATGATGCGGTCGGAGAGCGAGCCGTGGTTCGTGCCGATGCGGAGCGAGCGGCCGAGTTCCTTGGCGCGGAGGACCAGCGGCGTGAAGGCCGCGTGCAGGCGCTCGAGCTCCTCGGCGTAGGCCGCGTCGGTGTATTCCAGCACCGCGAACTTCTTCTTGTCGGCGTAGTTGCCCGGGTTCACGCGGATCTTCTCCACGTGTTCGACCGCCTCCATCGCCGCGGCCGGCAGGAAGTGGATGTCAGCGACCAGCGGCTGCGTGAAGCCCGCGGCGCGGAACTTCGTCCGGATCTCCTTGAGCGCGCCGGCGGCGGCCTTGTTCGGGGCCGTGATACGGATGATCTCGCTGCCCGCTTCGGCCAGCCGGATCGCCTGGGCGACGGTCGCCGCGACGTCCTCCGTGTCGGAGGTCGTCATCGACTGGACCCGGATGGGGTTGTTGCCGCCCACGCCCACGCCGCCCACGTTCACGACGCGGGTGAGGCGGCGGACCGTGCGGTGGCGGGAGGGACAATACTCCGAAGGCATGGGGTCAACTCAACCCCTTTGCCCGCAGAGGTCAACGAGCGTCAGAAATCCCAGCGCCAGGTCGACGGAATCCACTGGTAGCCCTTGCGTCCGTTCGGGACGACCACGCCCAGGCCGGGCCAGGGGAGGTGGAAGCCATAGGCCCGCTCCTTGGTCGCCGCGATTTCGGCGAAGACCTTCTTGCGGCTGGCGACGGCCGCTTCCGGATTGTGGTCGAAGTCGATGAACCAGTTCGGGTCCTCGAGCATCAGGATATGGTTATGGGCCAGATCGGAGAGGTGCAGGAGCGACTGACCATCGGACTTGATGCGGTAGATCGCGTGGCCGTCGGTATGGCCCGGGGCGGCGAGGATCGTGATCGCGCCGTCGAGGATCTGGTCGCCGTCCTGATGGAGGATCAGGTTCGGCTGCAGCGTGTCGAAGGAGTTGCGCACGCTCTTGATCATGCCCTTGATGTCGTCGGTGCGGTGCGACTTCGAGAAGTCGGGTTCCTTGCCGCGCCAGAAGTCGACTTCGGTCTGCAGGACGTGCAGGGCCGCGTTGGGGAAGAGGATGCGCCCATTGCTGGTGAAGCCGCCGATATGGTCGATGTGCGAGTGGCTGAGCAGGGCGTGGGTGACCTGCTCGGGTTTGATGTCCACTTCGGGCGAGGCCATCGCCTGGGTGAGCCAACCCCAGGTGTCGCGTTCGACCGGGCCGAAGCCGGCGTCGACGAGGATGACTTCCTTGTCCTTACGCAGGAGCAGGATGTTGATGTAGAGGGTGACGTCGTCGGGGCGTTCGCCTTGGTCGACGAGCGCCTTGGTCATCGCGGCGGTGTCCGACTTCGGGAACATCTTCTTCGTCACGCAGTTCTTGAACGTGCCGTAGCCGTCGCTGATGGACCAGGCCTCGAACTTGCCGATCGAGAACTTATAAATGTAAGGGTCGGTGATCTTCTTGCGCGGCAGGGCCTTCGCCTCGGCCTTCGCGGCATCGGCGGCCGAAAGCGCGGCCGGCAGGCTGAGGGCCGCGAAGGCGGCGCCGAGGCTGCCGAGGAACTGGCGACGGGAGTTATCCGGGAGGGGCTTTTCCATGAGGGTATGTGGTCAGATAAGGTGCAAAAGTTCCCAAGTGCAAACGTGCAAAAGTGACTTAAGGGGTAGGGGTTGGGGCAGGGGTAGGCGGGGTGAGGTTGATTACTACCCCGACCCCTACCCCTATCCCTGCCGAGCTTTCAGCTCGGCCTACTTCTTCACGCTGAAGTCCTGCGGCTTATAGACGTGGCGTTCCAGGAGCTGCTGCTTGAGCTGGAGTTCGCTGTCGCCGGAGCAACGGCGGACGTCGTGCAGGATGATGTAGGCCATCAGCGAGAACAGGAGGGCCATGAAGGTGTACTGGAGGATGATGACCGCCTTGTTGCTCAGCAGGCCCTTGGTGAAGCGCTGGATGGTGGCGATGAGCATGTGGCCGCCGTCGAGGACGGGGATCGGCAGCAGGTTGAGCACGGCGAGGTTGAGGTTGATCAGCACCGTGAACCAGAGCACGCGGCGGATGTCTTCCGACAGGTTGTAATAGGTCTTCGTGATCGAGATCACCGA
>JBDKIN010000043.1:0-3879 GCA_039797095.1 Verrucomicrobiota bacterium | reverse complement strand
GGGCCGAGCTGCTCCAGATCCGTTCCGGCATCAACCAGGGCAACAACGCGCCGCCCTTCTACAAGAACGCGCTCCTCTACTACAACTGGCTCGCCGACGAGATCGGCAAGAACCGCCCGATCAACCAGATCGTGGTCGACCTCCTCTCGGCCAACGGCGGCACGGTGTCCGTCCCCGCGGTGAACTACTACCAGAGCGAGCTCGACCGCCTCAAGCTGTCCGAGAACGTCGCCCAGGTGTTCATGGGCATGCGCATCCAGTGCGCCCAGTGCCACAACCACCCGTTCGACCGCTGGACGATGAACGATTACTACGGCTTCAACGCCTTCTTCGCCCAGATCGGCCGCAAGAACACCGACGACCCTCAGGAGGTCATCGTCTTCAACAGCAAGGGCGGCGAATCGCAGCACTTCCTGACCAAGAAGAACGTGAAGCCCAAGTTCCTCGGCGGCGAGGAGCCCGACCTGAAGCCCGGCGACGACCGCCGCCGCGTGATGGCCGAATGGCTGGCCTCTCCGCGTAATCCCTACTTCGCGCGCAACATCGCCAACCTCGTCTGGGCGCACTTCCTCGGCGTCGGCGTCGTGGATCCGGTCGACGACGTCCGCGTCTCCAACCCGCCCTCCAACCCCGAGCTGCTCGACGAGCTCGCCGCGAAGCTGACGGAATACAACTACGACGTCCGCCGCCTGGTGCGCGACATCACCGCCTCGGCCGCCTATCAGCGCAGCTCGAAGACCAACGCTTCCAACGCCGACGACAAGCTGAACTTCGCCCGTGCGCAGGTCCGCCGCGTCCGCGCCGAGGTGCTCCTCGACGCCATCTCGCAGATCACCGAGACCCCGAACAAGTTCCAGGGCCTCCCGCTCGGCGCCCGCGCCGTGCAGATCGCCGACGGCGCCGTCTCGAACTACTTCCTGACGACCTTCGGCCGCTCGAAGCGCGAGTCCGTCGCCTCGACCGAGGTGAAGACCGACCCGAATCTCTCTCAGGCGCTCCACCTCATGAACGGCGACGCGGTCAACGACCGCATCCGGCGCGGCCAGGTGGTCGAGAAACTGATCGCCGCCGGCAAGAAGGACGACGAGATCGTCACCGAACTCTTCCTGCGCGTCTTCGGCCGCGCGCCCGGCGACGCCGAGCGCAAGTCCGTCGCCGCCGCCGTGGCCGCCGACCCGGCCAACCGTCAGATCGTCCTCGAGGACGCCTTCTGGGCGCTGATGAATTCGAAGGAATTCTACTTCAACCACTGATCTCCGCCGTCCGTATGGCCGCCGCCCCTTCGTCGTTCCGCTGGCTCACCCGCCGCTGCCTCATCCTGGCCGCCGGGCTCGTGGCCACCGCCTCTTCCGCGCAGGATGCGGAGAAGCTGACCTATGACGACCACATCCGTCCGCTGCTCGAGAACAAGTGCTTCTCGTGTCACAACCCGGACAAGAAGAAGGGTGGCCTCGAACTGACCAGCTACGCCGGCCTGATGAACGGCGGCAGCGGCGGCGCGGTCGTCGACGCCGGCAATCCTCAAGGCAGCCGTCTCTGGACGTGCAGCGCCAAGAAGGAAGAACCCTTCATGCCGCCGGAAGGCGCGCCTCTCGACGCCAAGGACCTGACGTTGCTCTCCAAGTGGATCGCCGGCGGCCTGCTCCAGGCCAAGGGCAGCGTGGCCAAGGCCTCCAGTAAGCCCAAGGTCGATCTTACCTTCGCCGGTGGAGCCGGCAAGCCGACCGGCCCCGTGGCCCGTCCGGAGAACGTCCTGCTCGAGCCGGTCATCGTGACGCCCCGCACCTCCGCGGTGATCGCGATGGCGGCCAGCCCGTGGACCTCGCTCCTCGCCGTCGCCGGCCAGAAGCAGATCCTGCTTTATGACACCGACAGCCATGAGCTCGCCGGCATCCTGCCTTACGCCGAAGGTTATGCGCGTTCGCTGAAGTTCAGCGCCAACGGTTCGCTGCTGGTCATGGGGGGCGGCCGCGGCGGCAAGTTCGGCCACGCCGTCGTCTGGGACGTCAAGACCGGCAAACGCGTCACCGAGGTCGGCAAGGAGTTCGACCAGCTGATGTCGGCCGACATCACGCCCGACCATCGCAAGATCGCCTTCGGCACCAACTCCAAGAAGGTGAAGTGCTACGACGTCGCCACGGGCGAGGAGCTGTACGTCATCGCCAAGCACACCGAGTGGATCACCGGCACGGACTTCAGTCCCGACGGCGTCCTGCTCGCGACCTCCGACCGCAACGGCAACGTCTTCGTCTGGGAAGCCGACAACGGCGGCGAATTCTACCCCCTCGGGCAGCACAAAGGCAGCGTCACCGACCTCGCCTGGCGCGCCGACTCCAACATCCTGGCCAGCTGCGCCGCCGACGGCACCATCACCACGTGGGAGATGAAGACCGGCAAGCAGGTCGCTTCCTGGTCCGCCCATGGCGGCAACGTCCAGTCGGTCTCCTTCCTGCCTGATGGTCGTCTCCTTTCGTGCGGAGCCGACGGCACCACGGCCATGTGGGCCATCGATGGCAAGCGTCTCCCGCACGCGCAGGGCATCAAGCAGGCCGACCAGGTCGCCAAGGTCGTCGGGCTCTACGACTCCAAGGCCTTCGTCTCCAGCAACTGGCTGGGCGAGATCCGCTTCTTCGAGAGCGAGACCGGCCGTGAGGTCACCCAGGTCTCCAGCAACCCGCCCAAGCTGGCCGACCGTCTGGCCGCTTCGGAGAAGCGCCTCGCCGAACTCATCCCGGCGCTCGCTCCCGCCGAAGCCGCCGTCAAGGCCGCCGAGGCCGCCGTGCCCGCCGCCGAAGCCGCCTTGGCGAAGGTGAAGGCCGAAGGCGAACCCGCCGCCCGGAAGCTCGCCGAGCACGAGGCCAAGCTCGCCGAGCAGAAGAAGAGCCAGGCCTACTGGCAGACGATGCAGGGCAAGGCCAAGAACTCCGAAGAGCGCGCCAAGGCGGAGAAGGTCCTGGCTGGCCTCGCCAAGTCGACGGCCGCGCAAGAGCAGGAGGCCGCCAAGGCGCGCCCGGTCGCCCAAGGCTATCGCGCCGCCGAGGCCGCGCTCGCCAAGGCCAAGGCCGACCTGACCGCCGCCCAGGCGAACGTCCGTAGCGTCGTCGCCGAGACCGCCGCGCAGCGCGAACGCCTCGTCTCCCTCAAGGCCGCCCAGTTCAACGTCGGCGTGCTCACCGAGCAGGAGAAGCTCGCCAAGCTCGAGCAGGACATCGCCGACCTGGTCGCCGCGAAGGCGGAGAACGAGGCCGCCAAGGTCTCCGCCGCCGCGCGCATCGAGTCTTCGAAGAAGACCATCGCCCAGAACGAGGAGCAGCTGCCGAAGCTCCAGGCGGAGCTCGACGCCCTCAAGGCGCAGTTCGCCGCGCTCGATAAGACGCTGTCGCCGCTTCGCGTGAGCGAAGCCGAAGCCATGGGCAAGATCGAGGCCCAGCAGAAGCTGATCGAAGCCCAGAGCGAGGCCATCGTCCGCCTCGGACAGGATCGCGACGCCATCGTGGCCGTCGCCACCGCCGCCACCGCGGCTTACCGTGACAAGTATACGACCCCTCTCCGTGCGCGCCTGACCGAGGCCACCGCCAAGGTCGATGAACTGAAGAAGGCCGCCGAAGCGGCGAAGCTCCTCGCCGTCAAGGCCGAGGCGGGCGTCGTCGCCGCCAAGGAAGCCTTGCGCGTCGCCGCCGCGGCCGCCGAGAAGGCCGCCGCCGCCAGCAAGGTCTCGGCGGACAAAGTCGCGGCCGCCGAGAAGGCCTACGCCGAAGCCCGTACTTTCACCGCCGTTTTCTCCTTCGGTTACTTCTCCCGCAAGAAGCAGACCGAGCAGGCCCTCGCCGAGACCCGCGCCACCCTGGCATCCGTCCGTCAGGCCGAAGGCAGGATGGT
>JBDKIN010000042.1:0-4423 GCA_039797095.1 Verrucomicrobiota bacterium | reverse complement strand
CAGGTCGGTGTGGGCGAAGGGGTTGAGGGTCACGCGACCCTGCAGGCGCGGGAGCGGGTCGCCACGCATGTCCGCCATCCAGGCGTGACCGAACTCATGGAGCCCGATCGAGATGATCAGCAGGATGAGCTGGAGGAGCCCGTCGCGTAATTGCCCGACTTCCATCTCAGTTACCGCAGCCTCCGCGGGGCTTGCCGCAGCCGCAGCTGTTCGTGTGGACGTGGTCGGACTTCAGGCCCTTGACCGCCACCATCGGGAGCTGCTTCGCCAGCTTGTCCGAACCGCAGTGCGGGCAGGCCGGCTTGTCCTGGGAGCTGCGGACGAGCAACTCGCTGGTCTGGCCGCAGTCGGCGCAGGTGTAATCGAAGATCGGCATGGCGGACGCCGATGAGCAAACGCCGGCGGCCGGATTAGCCAATCCGAAAGCACCGGCGCACTCGCTCCTTGAGCCAACGTCGGCAGGCGCATAGACCTGAACCCATGTCGTACGCCGCCCGCACCCGACTCGCCCAGCGGAGAGGCCTCAGCCTGTCCGCGGCGCGCACGCTCGCGCGGCTCGCCACCCCGCAGGCGATCCAGGACTTCCTCGTCGATTTCCCGCAGAACTTCGAACCCGAGGGCGACACCGCCCGCTCGGTGGAGCAGACCTTGAAGCATCGCCGCGCCCATTGCATCGAAGGCGCCATGGTGGCCGCCTTCGCGCTCTGGCTGCAGGGCCACCCTCCCCTGCTCCTGGACTTCAGCGCGCATCAGGACATGGACCACGTCATCGCGCCCTTCCGCGTGAACGGCAAGTGGGGCGCCATCTCCAAGACCAACTACGTCTGCCTGCGCTGGCGAGATCCCGTCTACCGTAGCGTGCGCGAGCTCGCGATGTCCTACTTCCACGAATACGCCAAGGGCCCGCGCAAGACCCTGCGGAGCTATTCGAAGCCATACGACCTCAGCCGCCTGCCGGCCGCGAAGTGGGTGAACAACCCGAAGGACTGCTGGGAGATCGCCGACCTGATCACCGCCGCGCCGCATTACGAGATCGTCACCGCCGCCGAGGCCAAGCGTCTGCGGCACCGCGACGACGTCGAACTGCGGTCCGATAAGGTCACGGTCTTCCCGATCCCGAAGTGGAAGCGCCAGCGGCTCTGAGCTTCAGCGCCGGCCGTCGTACCAGATGTGACAGGCGTCGGGGCGCTTCGCCGCGCGCCCCGCGGTGAAGAGCATGCGGAAGAAGAAACGGCCGGCCTCCGTGAGCGTGTAGAGCTTCAGCTTGCGCGAAGACGTCCGCAGGGGGTGATCGGCGAGGATGAGGAAGCGACGGCCGGAACGGCGGGCCAGTGACTTCAGGCGGCGGCTGAGGAAGACCTCTTCGCCCGCGTAGTATTCGGTGCCGAAACCGCCCACCGCGCGGAAGGCGGCCGCCTCGACCCAGACGCACGAGCCCGCGGCCCAGCCGGCGAGGCGGCTCCAGAGATTCCAGAGCCCGCAGACGAAGCGGGCGTAGCGCGGCGTGCCTGGCTCAAGTTCGACCGTACTGCCACCGCCCAGCGCGCGGCCTTCGGCGATGCGGTTCGCGATGGACGCGAAGAGTTCCGCCGAAGGCGTGGAGTCCGCGTCGATGAAGACGAGCCATTCGCCCGTGGCGGCCCGCGCGCCGGCGTCGCGGGCCCGGCCGATCTGGTTGACCGGCTCGAAGACCACCGTCGCGCCGCCCGCGCGGGCGACCGCGGCCGTGCCGTCGGTCGAATTGTTGTCGCAGACCACGCACTCCCATTCCCATCCCCGGGACGTGAACGCCGACGCCGCCGCCTTCACCGCCGCGAGCGCGGCCGGCAGGAGCTTCTCTTCGTTGAAAGCCGGGAGGACGACGGAGACGCGCATCACCGGCGGACTTGTCAGCTGACGTGCTCGAAGGCGCAGGCGGCGGCGCCGACGACGCCGACATTGCCGCCGAGGCCGGCGGGGACGATCGAGCAGACCGCCGACAGACGCGGGAAGGCGTACTGGCTGGCGCTCTTGCGCATCGGGACGAAGAGCGCGTCGCCGGCCGCGGTGACGCCGCCGCCGACCACGATGACGTCAGGGTTGAAGGTGTTGATCACCGCGCCGAGGCCGCGGCCGAGGTAGTTGATCGACTCCGCCCAGATCTCGTTGGCGAGCGCGTCGCCTTCGGCCATGGCCTGGAAGAGGTGGTGGGTCGTGACCTGCTCGATGCTGCCGGCGAACTTCACGATGCTGGACGGGCGGCCGGACGCGAGGGCCTCACGGGTACGACGCGCGATGGCGGTACCGGAAGCGTAGACTTCCCAGCAGCCGGGATTGCCGCAACCGCAGCGAGGGCCGTCCATCGTGAGCGGGATGTGGCCGAGCTCGGCCGCGTTGCCGTTGGAGCCGCGCATCAGGCGGCCGTCGATGACCGCGCCGCCGCCGATGCCGGTGGAGACCGTGACATAGACGACGTTCTTCTTGCCCTTGCCGGCGCCAAAGCGGTATTCGCCGAGCGCGGCGGCGTTGCAGTCGTTATCGATGCGGGCAGGCAGGCCACCGAAGGAATTGCTGAGGTGCTCCGTGATCGAGAAACCCGTCCAGCCCGGGAGGTTGGGCGAACCGTCGACGCAGCCGCGGGCGATGTCGAGGGGGCCGGGCGAAGCGACGCCGATGGCGACGAAGTCGACCGGCTTGAGCCTGAGTTCGGCGAGGAGCGCGTGCGCGGCGGCGGCGGCGCGTTCGCAGGCCTGCTGCGGACCCTTTTCGGCGAACGTCTCGACGCGGCCGGACCCGAGGACGCTGCCGTCTTCATTGACGACGCCGAAGGCGAATTTCGTGCCGCCGAGATCAAAGGCCAATACTTTACGCATGAGAGAAGAAAGGTCAGTCGCGCGCCGGACGGGCGTAATCGTCCTGCAGACGGACGACGTCGGTGAGGTCAGGCGTGGAGACTTCGAGGAGCACGCTATCTTCGAGGGCTTCGAAGCGGTGAATCGTGCGGGGCGGGATGTGCGCGGACTGTCCGGGCAGCCAAACCTGCTGGTCGGCGGGAGTAGCGAGCGCGGCGGAGGGCGTCTCGTCCGGAGCAATCGACCGCAGGGTCAGGAGCACCTTGCCCGAAAGAAGGAAGAGGGTCTCCGTCTTGCGTTCATGGTATTGGAGGCTGAGACGGCAGCCCTTCTTCACCTCGAGCACCTTGCCGGCGTAGGCGGCCTGATCGGCGAACCAGATTTCCCGCCCCCACGGCTTCTCCACGGTCTTGGGGGTATGCAACGGCTCGGGCATGGCTTGGGTCTGTCGAAAATCGGGCCGTTAGCCAAGCAAATCCCCGAAGAAGTCAGGCTGATCCATCGCGCCGACCAAGGGGCGCACGAGATGCTCGGCGTCGACCGCGACGCGGTTGACGTCGGGTGAGACGCGATGAAGCGAAAGCGTGCGGTCGGGCGCGGTGACCGCGAGGGCGGCGAAATCTTCCGGCGTGAACGCCCGTTCGGAAAGCCAGGCTTGGCGGGCGGGGCCCGTGAGCACGACCGGCATGCGCGAGTGCACTTCGCCCGCTTCGCGGTTCGGCGCGACCGTGACGAGGCAGAGCGTGCGGCGTGACGTGCCGTCGGCGGCCAGGTGGAGCGACCAGAGGCCGCCGACCGCGAGCGGGCCGCCATCGGCCGCCCGGAAATAATACGGCACCTTCAGCTTACCTTCGGTCTTCCATTCGTAGTAGCCGTCGAGCGGCACGACACACCGACGGAGGCGCGCGGCATCGCGGAAGGTCGGCCGATCGAAGATCCCTTCGACGCGGGCGTTGGCGTGGCCGCCTGGTTCATCGGCCGGCGCCCACGCTGGCACGAAGCCCCAAGGCAACGCTTCGGTGCGCAGGACGCCCTGCTCGCGCCGGAGGCTCAGGAGCGGCGTGCCGGGGGAGATGTTATAGCGGGGCGCGACGTCGACCGACGGAGCGCCGAGGCTTTTCACGATTTCGGCCCAGCGGGAAAACTGGGTAACACGGCCGCACATTCCGACTGACGGCTCAGGCCTTGGGCGGCAGCGCAGGCGGACGGGAAGCCTGGGCGCCGGTGCGGAGGGCGTTCAGCACGACCAAGTTGATGAAGTGCATCACGCCGAGGACCACGACCACCACGCCGACGGACTTGCTGAGATGCTCGACCACGTCGATGCCCGTGGCCGGATGCTGCTTGGACGAAAGGAACAGCAGCATGAACCCCACGTTGACGAGGTAGAAACCGATGATGAGCAGGTTGTTGACCGAATCGGCCATGGTCTCGTTGCCATGGAAAGCCTCGACGAGGAAAGGACGGCCGCTGCGGAACAGGGTACGGCCGACCCAGATCGTGATGCCAAGCGAGAGGAAGAGGTAGATTCCGTATTCCAGATAGGTCAGCGAATCACTGGCGACGGGAGTCGAGTCAGCGGCGAGGAACAT
>JBDKIN010000041.1:0-4804 GCA_039797095.1 Verrucomicrobiota bacterium | reverse complement strand
GCGACTGAAGCGCGTCGCCGAGGTCCGCCTACCGCTCGGCGTGGAGCTCTTCACCGCCGACTTCAACTGCACGGTCATGGATCCCGCCTACGTGAACGGCGTGCTCGACCGCGTGAAGGCCGAACTGCCCGACCTTTGGCAGCGGCTCAGTTACGTCGAGCAGCCGTTCCCGTATGAGCTGGAGGAGCACCTGATCGACGTCCATTCCGTCAGCCGGCGCCTGCCGCTCTTCCTCGATGAGAGCGCGCATGATTGGCGGATCGTCCGTCTCGGCCGCGAGCTCGGCTGGACCGGCGTGGCCTTGAAGACCTGCAAGACCCAGACGGGCGCGCTCCTGAGCCTCTGCTGGGCCCGCGCCCACGGCATGCAGCTGATGGTCCAGGACCTGACGAATCCCATGATGGCGCAGATGACGCACGTCCTGCTCGCCGCCCATGCCCCCACCATCGCGGGCGTGGAGACGAACGGGATGCAGTTCTATCCGGCCGCCTCGGCCCCTGAAGCCGCGGTCCATCCGGCCCTCTATGCCCGCCGGGACGGACAGGTCGACGGCTCGAGCCTGCGCGGGCCGGGCTTCGGTTATCGCCTGGCGGAGATCGGCCGCGAGCTGCCGCCGGCGCGCCGCTCGGCCGGCCGCTGAAGCCAATCGGCTTGCCTGTGAGGGGAGGGGCGGGTTTGTTCCACTTACCCCCATGATCCTCCGCACGCTCCTCCTCTGCCTGCTCGCGCTCACCGCGTCCGCCGCCGACGCCCCCCGGCGCAAGGTGCTCTTCTTCACCAAATCCTCGGGCTACGAGCACGAGGTCATCTCCCATAAGAAGGGACAGCCCAGCTTCGCCGAGAAGCAGCTCCTCGAGCTCGGCGCCGCGAACAACATCGAGTTCGTCTTCTCCAAGGACGGCTCGAAGTTCTCGCCCGAGTATCTCGCCCAGTTCGACACGGTGATGTTCTACACCACCGGCGACCTCTGCTCCGAAGGCACCGACAAGAACCCGCCGATGACGATGGCCGGCAAGCAGGCGCTCTTCGACTTCGTGAAGTCCGGCAAGGGCTTCGTGGGCACGCACTCCGCGGCTGATACTTTCCATACCGATAACGAGGCCGTGAAAGGCCCTGAGCGTTTCAAGAACCACGGCGACAAGGCCGACGCCTACGTCTGCTTCCTCGGCGCCGAGTTCATCCGCCACGGCAAGCAGCAGCCCGGCGTGAACAAGGTCATCGACAAGACCTTCCCTGGTTTCGAGAAGGTCGGCGACTCGTTCTCCTTCATGGAGGAGTGGTACACCCTCAAGGACTTCCGTCCGGAGATCCACGTCCTGACGACCTTCAATGACCCGGCCCTCGAAGGCGACGACTACAAGCGTCCCGCCTACCCGAACTGCTGGGCCAAGCACGAAGGCAAGGGCCGCGTCTTCTACACCGCCATGGGTCACCGCGAGGATGTCTGGACCAACCCGACCTTCCAGCAGATCCTGGTCGGCGCTCTCAAGTGGGCCAACGGCGACGCCAAGGCGGCGGACATGTCCGCGAATCTCCTGCAGGTCGCCCCGGGCGCCATGACGAACCAGCCTTACACCCCGACGCCGGCCCCGAAGGCCAAGGCGCCGGCCAAGAAGGCGGACGCCAAGAAGAAGTAAGTCCTCACGCAGGGCGGGCCGCAAAGCCCGCCTTGCTAATTTCTAGGCGGTTTCAACTGTCTCCCCATGCGCGACGCCCCCGCCGAAGCCACGAAGCTCAGCGAGCTGACGACCCATCAGAAGAAGTCCGGCTTCGCCGCTTGGCTCGGCTGGTTCTTCGACGGGCTCGACCTGCACCTGTACACGCTCGTCGCCACGGTCTTCGTGGCCGAGCTGCTGCTGGTCCCCGAGGCCGACCCGGCCGTGCCGCTCTACGGCTCGTGGATCCAGGCGGCCTTCCTGCTCGGCTGGGCCCTCGGCGGCGCCTTCTTCGGCATCATCGGCGACCGCCTCGGACGCAGCCGTACGTTGGTGCTGACCATCCTGACCTACGCCTTGTTCACCGGCCTGTCGTTCTTCGCGCAGACCTGGTGGCAGCTGATGATCTTCCGCTTCCTCGCCGCCCTCGGCATCGGCGGCGAATGGGCCGTCGGGGCTTCGCTCCTCTCGGAGACCTGGCCGAAGAAGTGGCGTCCGTGGATCGCCGCCGTGCTCCAGTGCGCCGTGAACTTCGGCATCCTCGCCGCGATCGCCGCGGTCTTCCTGCTGCAGCAGATCCCAGGTTACCAGCCGCGCTGGGTCTTCCTCATCGGCGTCCTGCCGGCTTTCGTGACGCTCTGGATCCGCAAGGAAGTGCCCGAGACGGAGGAGTGGTCCGCGGAGAAGGGCAAGCAGGCGGCGCCCTCGATCGGCGGATTGTTCGGCGCCGACATCCGGCGCACGACCTTCATCGCCTCCTTGCTCTGCGCGATCTCGCTGACCGGCCACTGGTGCTTCATGTTCTGGCAGCAGGCGTTCATCCGTAACCATCCGGAGGTCGTCGCCCGCTCCCTCGACAAGGCCGGCGTCGTCTCCACCGCGCTCTTCTGCGTCATCGCCGCTTCGGTGCTCGGCAACTTCGCCTCCGGCTGGGCGGCCCAGCGGTTCGGTTATCGTCGCGCCCTGGCCGGTTTCTTCGGCGCCTATTTCGTCCTGATGGGGGCGACCTTCCTCCTGCCGTGGAGCCTCGCCGCCACCTACGGGCTCTACGCCGCCGTGGGCTTCTGCCAAGGCGTCTTCGGCCTCTTCACGATGGCCTTGCCGCCGCTGTTCCCGACGCTGCTCCGCACGACCGGCGCTGGCTTCAGCTACAACATCGGCCGGGTCTTCGCCGCCGCGGGCACGGTGTTCTTCGGTATCTTCGCCAAGCCGGCTGATTTCAGCTCGGTGCTGCTCTACGCTTCGTTCCTGTTCCTGCCGGCCGCCGTGCTCGCGCTCTGGCTGCCGATCGAAGAGGCTACTTCCTGAGTCCGCCCAGTCCGGCGATCGCCTTGAATTCGGGGGCGGTGACGGGCGTCACGGAGAGACGGTTGCCGGGACGGAGGATGAGCATCTCCTTCAGCGCGGCGCATTCGCGGAGGTCGGGGAGACTGACGAGCCGCTTGAAGCCCTGGTGGAAGGAGACCTCGATGCAGCTCCAGCGCGGGTTGTCCTTGGTCGACTTCGCGTCGTAGTAGTCGGACTTGGCGTCGAACTGCGTGGGGTCTTCGAAGGCTTCCTTCGAGACCTTGGCCACGCCGACGATGCCGGGCTCCTCGCAGTTGGAATGGTAGAAGAGCACGAGGTCGCCGACCTTCGCCGCACGCATGAAGTTACGGGCCTGGTAATTACGCACGCCGGTCCAGGGTTCCTTGCCCTTGCGTTCGAGTTCCTGGAAGGAGAACTCGTCGGGTTCGGACTTCATCAGCCAGTGGCGCATGCGGCCAACGTGCAGGGCAGGGCGGCTTTTTCAAGGCAGGGCTGAGGTCTTGCCCTTTCCGTCGCGACCCGCCTAATCGCCCCGTGCGCCTGCTGGACTCCCATTGTCACCCGGAATACGCCCTCAAGGCGGGCCGTCTCGCCGCCTGGGTGGCGGAGTGCCGCGCCGCCGGCGTGGAAGGCGTGGTCGCCATCGGTACCGACCTCAAGGATTGGTCGGAGTATCGCGACCTCGCTTCCGCGCAGCCGGACTTCTTCCGTCACACGGTCGGCTTGCATCCCTGTCACGTCGAAGAGGGCTGGGAAGACATCGTGGCCGCGATCTCGCCGTATTTCGCCGACCGCACCCATCCGGCCGCGCTCGGGGAGATCGGACTGGATTATTTCCGCCTGCCGGCCGACGTCGCCGAAGCCGAACGCATCAAGGCCTGGCAGCAGGAAGCCTTCCGTCGCCAGCTGTCGCTGGCCTACCAGTTCGATTGCCCGGTGGTGATCCACTCTCGCCATGCCTTCGACGACTGCGTGCGTCTCATCGACGCCAGCGGCGTGGACTGGCGCAAGGTCGTCTTCCATTGCTTCGTCGAAGGACCGGAGCAGGTGCGCCAGCTCAATCAGCGCGGCGGCCGGGCTTCGTTCACCGGCATCATCACTTACGCCAAATCGGAGGAAATCCGCCAGGCGCTCAAAGCGCAGGGTCTGGCCCGACTCATGCTGGAGACCGACGCGCCTTACCTCGCCCCGCAGTCCGTCCGTGGTAAGGAAAATACGCCGGCCTACCTGCCCGAGATCTGCGCCAAGGCGGCGGAGCTGCTGGGGCTGCCGGCGGACGAGGTGGCCGAGGTCGCGACGCGCAACGCCCGCGAGTTCTTCGGGTTCGCCGCGGACTGACACCACATTGTCACGGGGCCGACCCCCGGTGTTCGCACGTCCGTGGCATCATCGCCACGGATGTCACCTCCGCCCGCTCCCAGTAATACCGACGTGCTCAAGGCCCAGCTTGGTCCGCTGGCCTGGGCGGAGCCGGTCCTCGACCGTTTTTTCAAGGTGCGGGCCTTCGACGCCTTCCTGGAACGGATCCATGCGGCCGGCCGTCCCGATTTCTTCACCTCGGCGATGGAGCAGGCCGGCCTGAGCAATGCCTGGAGCGACCGATGCCTGGCGCGCATCCCCAAGTCCGGACCGCTCGTGGTGGTCGCCAATCATCCGCACGGACTCGCCGACGGACTGGTCGCGATGGACTTCCTGCTGCGTGCCCGGCCGGATGCGCTGGTCGTCGGTAACCGATGGCTCAGCCAGATTCCGGGCATCCGCCCGTGGCTCATCGAGGTCAATCCGTTCAGCCCTGATGGTTCCGATCCGGGTAACATCGCCGGCACGCGGCGGATCCTGGC
>JBDKIN010000040.1:0-12882 GCA_039797095.1 Verrucomicrobiota bacterium | reverse complement strand
GTCATCGCCCGCTGGACGGAACTGGCCGCGAGCGAAGCCGTGCCGGAAGTGCAGGTCCAGCTCGCCCTGACCATGGGTGAGGCCAAGGAGCTCAGCGTCGACCTCGCCGCCGCCGCGCTCGCCCAGCGCGCCGCCGAGCACATCGCCATCCAGGATGCGTTCCTCAGCGGCCTTGCCGGCCGAGAACTGGAAGTCTTCGCCGCGGTCATGAAGCAGCCGGCCGCTTACGCGAAGACCCTGCCGGCGGCCCTCCTGCGTTGCGTCTTCGCCGAGCGCAAGCCCGCCCGGGTCGCCCAGGCCCTCGCCGTAGTCGCCGGCCTGCCGCTCCGTTCCCAGCAGGTCACGCTCCTCGGCTCGCTCGCCACGCATCCGACCGTCACGGCCAAGCGCCCGATCAAGCTCGACGCCGAGCCTGCCGCCCTCGCCAAGTTCGCCAAGAGCAAGGACGCCGCGATGATCAAGGCTCTCGCCTGGTTCAAGAGCACCGTCGTCTGGCCGGGCAAGCCCGGCGTCGTCGTGCCGACCACCAAAGCCCTCACTAACGAGGAGCAGATGCTGTTCGATAACGGACGTCAGACGTACGCCGGCCTCTGCACCGCCTGCCATCAGCCGACCGGCAAGGGCCTCGAAGGCCTCGCGCCGCCGCTGGCCGAATCCGAGTGGGTGCTCGGCGAGCCGGAGCGCATCGTGAAGGTCGTCATGCATGGCCTCCGCGGCCCCATCAAGGTGAAGGGCCTGAATTACAGTTACGACATGCCCGCCGCCGGCTTCCTCAGCGACGAACAGATCGCCGGCGTGCTGACCTATGTCCGCCGCGAGTGGGATCACGAAGCCTCGCCCGTGTCCGTCGACCTCGTGAAGCAGATCCGCGCCGAGCACAAAGGTCGGACGGATGCGTGGACGGAGGCGGAATTGAATAAGTGAGAGTAGAGGACTGAATGGAGGGCTGAGTGGAGGCCTGAATTGGGCAGGGATGCGATGACATCGCATCCGCAACCTGGCCTGGTCCGTCCGCCGAATGGTGGACGAGGGCAGGGGCGTGGCTACGCCGCACCCTCCCGGTTAGGACGGTACGATGAATCGTGCCCCTACCCAGGGTTCGCCCTGCGGCGAACGCGCCCAACAAAAAGCCGCCCGGGTGGGCGGCCTGTCTTGATCCTTGTCCACGTGTCGACTTGCCCACGTGTCCCCTCGCGACGCAATGCGTCGCGTCGCGCTCAGCCCTTGCGGTTCGGGCGGACGTACACGGCCTGGACGACGCCGATGTTGCGGTGCTCGAAGGCGGCCTGGCAGTAGCGGAAGTAGAGACGCCACTTGCGGATGAAGCGTTCGTCGAAGCCCATGGCGCGCACCTGGTCGAGTTTGGCTTCGAAGGCCTGGCACCAGGCGTCGAGCGTACGCGCGTAGTCGCGGCCGAACTCCTCGAGGCGATCCAGCTGGAAGCCGCTCTCCTTGGTCATGAGGTCGCCGACGCGGTTGATCGAAAGGAGGAGCGAGCCGGGGAAGATGTGCTTCTGGATGAAGTCCACGCCGTCGCGGAACTGCGCGTAACGGCTGTCGGGGCAGGTGATGTACTGGAAGGCGGCGACGCCGTCGGGCTTGAGCAGGCGGCCGATCGAGGCGCAGAAGGCGGGGAGATACTTATGGCCGAGGGCCTCCATCATCTCGATGGAGACGCACTTGTCATACGTGCCTTGGTGGTCGCGGAAGTCCTCGAGCTTGACGGTGATGCGGTCCGACAGGCCGGCGGCCTTGACGCGTTCGACGGCGAGGTCGTGCTGGGCCTGCGAGATGGTGAGCGAGGTGACGCGGCAGCCGTACTTCTTGACGGCGTGCAGGGCCCAGCCGCCCCAGCCGGTGCCGATCTCGATGACGTGGTCCGTCGGCTTGAGCTGGAGGAAGCGGCAGAGGGAGTCGTTCTTGTTGGTCTGCGCCTGTTCGAGGGAGTCCGTGCCTTCCCAGCGGGCCGACGAGTACATCATCGATGGGTCGAGGAAGAGGCGGAAGAAGTCGTTGGAGACGTCGTAGTGCTCCGAGATGTTGCGACGTACCATCTGCTTGTCGTTCGGACGTAGGAGGTGGCCGATGCGGTCGGCGATGCGGAAGAGGCCGACGCCGAGCGCCTTGCGGGCGGAGCCGGACATGCCCGGGGTCTGGTCGATGTTCTCGATGAAGAAGCCGATGAGCGCGTTGAGGTCGGGGGAGTCCCACTCGCCCTCCATGTAGCCTTCGGTCAGACCGATATCGGCGGCCAGCATGATGCGACGGAAGGCGTTCTCTTCGCGGACCTCCATGCGGGCTCCGCCGGTCGCGCGAGGGTCGCCGAGCACGAGCTCCGCGCCTTCGGGCAGGCGGAGGACCAGGCGTCCCTTGGTGAGCTTCGCGAGCTCGGGGAGGACGAGGCGGCGGGCGAGGGAGCCGGCGGCGGGGGTAGGGTTAGTCATGTCGGCCGGTCAGTTCAGGGGTGGGGTGCCGCAGGTTGCGCTGCAGGGGAATGTCGTCGCCCTTGCGGCGGAAAGGAAGTTTTTTCACCAGCCACAGCCAGGCGGCGTGGAGGTGGATCAGGGCGATGACCTTCAGGATGAGCAGGGGCGACTTGACGGTCAGCCAGAGCAGGCGCGCGTCGGTGAGCGGCACGTGCCGTCCCGTCCAGGCGCTCGTCAGCGTCTTCTGGCCGTCTTCGTAGTGGTCGACCGTGATCGCGAGGTGTCCGTCCGGCAGGCGGAGCGTGAACTCGAATTCGGTGTCCAGCGCCGAGAACGGCGAGACGTAGAAACGTTTCGGGGCGCGCAGGCGCAGGGTGGCGTCGCCGTCGAAATCATGGCGGAGGCAGGCCCGGCCGAGGAACCAGGCCTTGCGTTCGCCGAAGGTGTTATGGACCTCCGCGATCCCGCAGGTCAGGACGCCGTCGACCGTGGCCATCATGAAGACCGCGGGGTTATAAGATTTCCCGAAGGAGCGCGGCATCGCGACCAGCCGGATCACGGCGTGCGCGGGGAGCGGCTCGCCATGGGCGGCGGCGAAGGCGCGGAAGCGGTCGGCGAGCGTGGCGCCGGCGAAGGCCTGCGGGACGCCCTCCGGCTGGAAGACCTCGCCGGCCGGGAGGAAGTCGCCGTCGCGGAAGCGGTAGGGCGACCAGGCCCGGCCGAGCATCAGCCGCCCGCCCTTCACCGCGTCCACCGCGGCGGCGTCGACCGAGAACGCGAAGGCCGCGTGCGTGAAGTCATGCCGCTTCGGCCAGAGCCGGGCGTGCATCACTTCTGCGTCGTACAGTCGGGGCATCGGCCTGCAGGGTGGGTGCAAGCCGTCCGGGCGCAAGCGTCCCCGCCTCGAAACCTTGCTAAACCGAGGGTCGCGGGCATAACGACCTCCGTGGCCCAAGACCTCGCAGGCGCCGGATTACTGACCTTAGCGGGTTCCGCGGGTTGCCTGTTGCTGGCGTTGAACGCCGGCCGGAAACGTCGCCTCCTCGACGACACACCGGTCTCGAAGGCCCTCGGCGTCTTCGTCGGCGAGGTCGAGCTCGAGGGCGTGTGCGTCCGCCGCGATCCCTTCGTCAGCTATCTGGCCGAGCGTCCCTGCGTGCTCTACAGCTGGTCGGTCAGCGAACATTGGCGCCGCGCCCGGCAGGAGACCTATACCGACGACAAGGGCCGCACGCGTACGCGCACGGTGATCGACACCGGTAGCGACACCGTCGCTTCGGGCGGCGAGACGGGCGGTTTCTATATCCAAGACGAGACCGGCTATGTCTGGGTCAATCCCGAGGGCGCCGACCTCGAGACCCTCACGATGTTCGACCGCGACGTCGACGAAGGTGATCCGCTGTATTACGACAAAGGCCCGTCCGACGCCGTCGAGGGTTCGACCGGTCGTCGCAGCTTCACCGAATACGGCCTCGTCGTCGGCACGCCGCTGTTCGTCCGCGGCCGTGCCAGCGAACGGCCGGACGTCGTCGCGGCCCAGATCAAGCATGAGGACAAGGCGGACATGTTCATCATCACCCCGCGGAAGTCGCAGGAGATCAGCGACGGCAAGGCCACGGCCTACATCATCTGGAATCTCCTCGGCGCCGCCTTCGCCGCCGGCTTCGGCGCGGTGCTCTTCGCCGGCGCCCGCCCCGACGTCGCGCCGATCGGCCTTTTCGTGGGCCTGCTGCTCTACCTGTTCGCCGCCGGCGCGGGGTGGGTCTGGATGGTCTTCAACAGCATCACCGGCCTGCGTAACCGCGTCCGCCAGGCTTACTCGCTGATCGACGTGCAGCTCAAGCGTCGCGCCGACCTGATCCCGCCCCTCGTGGCCTGCGTGCAGGGTTTCCGCGTCCACGAAGCCTCCGTGCAGACGCTCGTCGCCGCCCTCCGCGCGCAGGCGGCCGGCGGCCCGCCGACGGCGGTCGCGCCGACGCTCCTCGCCGTCGCGGAGCAGTATCCCGAACTCAAGGGCCAGACGGTCTTCGCCGAGCTCAGCCGCAACCTCGTCGAGACCGAGGACCGCATCGCGCTCGCGCGCGCCTATCACGCGAACATCGCGACCTTCTACAATACGCGCCTCGAGCGCGTGCCCGACCGGTATGTCGCGGACCTCGTGAAGATGCAGCCGGAGCCGCTCTTCCAGGCGGAAGGCTTCGAGCGGCAGGCGCAGAAGCTGACCTTCTGATCAGGCGGCCCAGGCGTCGCGGCCGAGGAGCTGCGAGCACAGGCGGTGGGCGGACCAGAAACCGTCCTCATGGAAGCCGTAGCGCTGCCAGGCGCCGGCGAAATGCACGCGCGCGCCGGGGCGGGCGTTGAGGGCCGGGATCTCCGCCTGGGCGGCGACGGCGTCGAGCGAGAACAGCGGATGCTCCGTCGGGATCGTCACGATCACCTTCGCCGGATCGACCTGCTCGGGATGATTGATCGTCACCACGAAGTCGCCCTTGTCCGTGAGCCCTTGCAGGGAGTTCATCCAGTAGTGGGTCGACGTCGCCAGGCCGCCGTCCTTGGCCCAGGTACGGTAGTTCCACGACGAGCGCGCCTTGGGCGAGCGGGGCAGGGGCGCCAGGTCGGTGTGCACGATGGCGTCGTTCTGATTGTAGGCGAAGGCGCCGAGCAGGCGGCGTTCCTCGGCGTCGGCGTCGGTCAGCAGGCGGAGCGTCGTGTCGGCGTGCGAGGCCATGATCACGCGGTCGAAGCGTCCTTCACCGGCGGCGGTCGTCACGACGACCTGGGCGCCGTCGCGGCGGACGCCGGTCACGCCCTGACCGAAACGGAAGTCGGCGGGGTGCGCCTTGAGCAGCGCCTCGACGTAGGAGCGGGAGCCGCCTTCGAGGGTCAGCCACTGGTGCTGCGTGTCGAGGCCGAGGAAACCGTGGTTGTGGAAGAAGCGCATCAGCGCCGCGGCCGGGAAGCCCAGCATCTTCTCCGCCGGCGTGGACCAGACCGCGGCCGACATCGGGATCAGGTAGAGGTCGAGGAAGTCCTGGCCGAGCCCTTTACGCGCGCACCAATCGCGGAGCGAGGTCGTCTCGGCCTCGGTCGAGCGCCACTCGGTCTTGGCCAGCTTGTTGAACTTGTTGATCTGCAGGAGCAGCTTCCAGAAGCGCAGGCTGAAGAGGTTGCGACGCTGGGCGAAGAGGTGGTTGAGCGAGCTGCCGCACCATTCCAAGCCGGTCGGGTCGTGGCGGACGGCGAAGGACATCGACGTCTTCTTAGGCTGGACGCCCAGCTCCTTGAACAGACGGCAAAGGTGCGGATACGTCACCTCGTTGAAGACCATGAAGCCCGTGTCCATCGGGAGGGCCCGGCCCGTGCCGGGTTCGGCGACGTCGATCGTGTGGGCGTGTCCGCCGGGGCGACGGTCCCGGTCGAAGACCGTCACGTCGTGGTGGGCGGCGAGGAAGCGGAGGCAGCCGAGGCCGCTCACGCCGGAGCCGACGATCGCGATGCGTTCACGCACGCTGCGAAGCGGCCTCGGCCTTCGTGCGCTCGGCCTCTTCGTAGACCGAGTCCGGCACGCCTTTGAGTCCCCAGATCAGGCCCGTCCAGGACATCACCTTGAGGGCGTAGTAGGTCGGATCGAATTCCCACCAGTAGAAGCCCTGCTTCGTCGTGGCCTGGTAGCGGTGATGATTGTTATGCCAGCCTTCTCCCAGGGTGATGAGCGTCAGGATGAACGAATTGCGGGATTCGTCGCCGGTCGTCTTGAAGCGCTTCGAACCGAAGACGTGCGCGAGGGAGTTGATGCAGGCCGTGCCGTGGAAGAGCACGACGGTCGAGATGACGCCCCAGACGAGCATCTGGGGGCCGTTGGTGTCGTAGCCGTGGGCGCCGAGCCAGGCGCCGGCGCCGTAGGTCGCGGCCGCGGCGAGGAGCGGGATGAAGATGTCGAAGCGGTTCAGGAACACGAGCTCGGGATATTTCGCGAGGTCGGGGATCTTCGAGTAGTCGGTCGGGAAGTTCTTCTTCGAGGTGATCCAACCGATGTGCGACCACCAGAAGCCGTCGACCACCGGCGAATGCTTATCCTCTTCTTCGTCGGAATGCTTGTGATGGTGACGATGCGTGTAGGCCCACCACAGGGCGCCTCGCTGGACGGCCAGGGCGGTCCAGACGGCCATCACGAACTGGAAGGCGCGGGAGGTGGAGAAAGTCTTGTGGGAGAAGTAGCGGTGGAGGAAGCCCGTGATCGCGAACATCCGGAAGAAGTAGAGGCCGACGGCCGTCCAGACGGCGATGGGGCTGGCGCCGACCCAGATGACCCCGAAACAGGCCAGGTGGAGGACCACGAAGGGGATGGAGCGGGGCCAATCGACCTGCTTAGGGGTCTGGCGCAGCGCTTCGGCTCCTTCCGGGATATAGTCCGCGTCGAACCAGCGGATCAGGGAACGGAAAAGACCGTTCGCAGGCGGCTGGACGGAGGGTGCGGGCATCTGGGAGGGAGTTAGGGGGGGCGGGGAGGAATCGCAACTGCTTTGACGCTTTAGGGAGGACCCCTAAAGTCGTGGTATCGGGAGACAAAAACCGCTCCGCGGTCCGCTTTCTTTGTGACAAACATGCACGACGCCCATTCCGCTCAGGACTGGCGGGCCTGGTTCGCCGAAAACGGCGCCCGGCTCCGGCTCATCGCGCGCCAGTGGACCCGGAGCGAGGCGGACGCGGACGACGTCGTGCAGGAGGCATTTGTCCGCTTTTGGAAACATCAACGTCACCTGCCCGGCAACCCCAACGCGCTGGTGGTGACTTCGATCCGGCGCTCCGCGTTGGATCTCCTGCGTCGTGCCGATCGTCGGGCCTCGCGCGAGAAGATCGTCGGCGACGACATGGACGCCGTGACCTGGTTCGAGCCGGAGGCCGATCCGCGCCTCGCCGCGCTCGCCGAGTCGCTGAAGCTCCTGCCCGCCGAGCAGCGCGAGGTCGTCGTCCTGAAGGTCTGGGGCGACCTGACCTTCGACGAGATCGGCGAACAACTTTCGATTTCTCCGAACACCGCGGCTTCGCGGTGGCGCTATGCCATGGAGGCCCTGCGCCGAAACATCACCGCCCGCACCCATGACTGATCCCGACCACGACCTCGAGCAGGCCCTCCGCGCCCTGCGTCCGCGCCCGCCCGGCCCCGCCGTCGCGGCCCGTATCGACGCGGAGCTCGCCGCGCCCGTCGCGCGACGCGGCGTGGTCATCGCCTGGTCGGCCGGCTTCGCCGCCGCCGCGGCCGCGCTCGCCGCCTTCGTCTTCCTCGCGGGGCCCGTCGAGCCGGAGGCGCCCGCCTACCAGCTCGTCCGCGCCGATCGTTCGCGCCCGGAGATCCAGCTGTTCCGCCCGGTCGAACTCGCCGACGGCTCGTATGCCCGTCCCGTGCGCGTGCGCTGGGAGGACACCACCCGCTGGGAGGATGCGCGCACCCAGACGCGCCTGATCGATTATCGCCCCAACGACCAACTGGGGTTCCTGCCCCTGGAGACGCATTGAACAAATCCGCCGACCTCCGACGCTCATCTTTCAAAGGACCCCCATGAATACGTTCCGCCAGATTCCCCTCCACATGCTCCTGCTCGCCGGCCTCATCGGTACGGCGGAGGCCAAGGACAAGGAGCCGGCCAGCTCCGCCGCCAAATCCGCCGTCTCCGGCGTCGCCTACGCCGGCCTCAATGTCGGACCACGTGACGAAGCGGTCGCCTCCGTGCCCGCCGGCGTCGGCATCGTCGTCGGCTTCATCGATCCTAAAGGACCCTCCGTCGGCAAGATCGAGGAAGGCGATATCCTCACGCGTCTCGATGACCAGGTGCTCTTCAACGCCGACCAATTCCGCGCGCTCGTGCGCACGCGCCAGCCTGGCGACAAGGTCAAGCTCACGCTCTTGCGCGGCCCGGAGCCCATGGTCGTCGAACTCACGCTGGCTGCCCGGACCGACCGCGAGCCGCGCGCCGAAGCCAAGGACGGAGCCCGTGCCGCGGCCCGCGGCCTCCCGCCGGGCGTGACCATCGTCGGTCCGGGCGGCGTGATCCCGCCGGAACTCCTCAAGCAGCTGCAGGACCTGCAGGCCGGCGTCTTGCCCGCGCCTGGCGGTCGTTCGCACATCCCGTCGGTCGATGAATTGCGGGCGCGTGCGGGTTCGAGCACGTCCAGTTCGCACTCGTTCTCGTTCAGCTTCGGCAGCGGGACGAAGAGCTCCTCGACGTCCATGGCTTCCGACGCCGAGGGCTCGGTCACGATCCAGCAGGAAGACGGCAAGCGCCACGCGGTGATCAAGGACAAGGACGGTAAGACGACCTTCGAGTGCGACATCACGGAGAAGGGTTCCGTCGAGAAGCTGCCGGCCGACGTCCGTCGTCGCCTCCAGCTCGTCGAAGGTCGCGGCTTCAACCTGCCCGGAAATCCGGGCGCCAAGCCGGCGGGCAAGCCTGCGGCCGAAGAGCCCAAGAAGAAGTTCGACCCGAAACAGGGCGCCTGAAGGGACGCACCTAGGAGGCCGCTGGAGGGTGGTCTAAGGTAGGGGCAGGACTTCGTCATGCCCCTACCTTGGCGTTCACCGTGCGGCGAACGCGGTTATTGGGGAGGCGGGCCCTTCTTGCCTTTCCCTTTGCCCTTGGCGCCGGGGCCGCCTTGGCCGCCGAGGTTCGCGTGCGGGTCCATGCGGGTCTTGTTGAACGAAGGATCCGGCGTACCCTTGAGCTTACGCGGGATGAAGGGGAACTCCTCGGTCAGCACGTAGTAATAAGTCCCCTGCGGGAATTCCGGGGTCACGCCGGTACGGCCGCCGAATTCATCGAGATCGCCGTGCCCGGGCGCATATTCGTAATCCAGGGCGAACGAACCGTCGGGTTTGCCCGTGGGGGTCTCCTTGCCGTCGCCACCGCGGTCGGCGGTCTTGAGCCGGTAGCTGCTCTTCATCGGCTTGAGCGCGCTCTTTGCGTCGCCGGCCTGGGCGTAGGCGTGGATCGCGTAGACCGGGTAGCCGTCGGCCGCCCAGCCGACGTGGGTCATCTTCGGTTCGCCGCCGGAGAGCCGGGCGATGAGCAGGGTGGGGAGCCCGTGGTAATGGTAGGCGCCGTTGGGCTGGACGTGGCCGTGGTTCTGGTCGAGGCCGAGGCCGGTCGGGATCCGGGGCGTCGTGCCCATCTCGGTATTGCTCTTGAGCGCTTCGTAGCGCCAGGGGTTACTCCGATCGCCGTCATTATAGACCTCGGCGGTGCCCGGGTCGAAGACCACGCCGTTCAGGGCGACGCCCCAGGCGTAGGGGAAGCGGCCGGGTTGCTCGGCGGCCGGCTGCGGGTGGACGGGTACCTCGAGCCGGTATTTCTGCTCGGAGATCGCGTTGGGGTTCCCCCGGTTGGGGAAGGAGGCCACCTTGTGGTCCGGGATGCCGTTGGACTCGATGATCCGCTTGTCGCCTTTGACGGTGATCGTGACCTTGTTCTGGGCGGGGGGAGCGCTGTCGGCCAGCTTCAGGGCGGGGCCGGCGGCCAGGAGGGTCGCCGCCAGCAGGGTGAGGAGGGGGGCGTTCATCGGTTATATTATCCAACCACGGGGGCGGGGATTAGTTGCGGGTGGGCGGAGGCTCCGGGGCGGGGAAGGGTTGGCTTTTCCCATGAAACCCCTTCTGCTGGGGCATGGCTTCCACCACCGAGCTCCTTTCCCGCGCCGTCGCCGGCCTCAACGGCCTGGCCACCGTCTTCCTCCTGGTCGGCATCTTCCGGATCAAGGCCGGTGATCGCGAAGGCCACGGCAAAGCCATGAAGTGGGCGGTGATCACCTCGGCCCTCTTCCTCGCGGTCTACCTCGCCTCCAAGGTCCACCTCTGGGTCGCCCTCGGCCGGACCAACGTCACCTACGCTCCGGCCGACCCCGCTTCGGTCTGGGCCGGACTCAAGGGACTCTACCTCTTCATCCTGATCCCGCACGTCATCCTGGCCATCGTCGTCACGCCCTTCGTCCTGCGCGCCGTCTGGCTGGCCAAGGTCGGCCGCCTCGAGGAGCACAAGCGTCTCACGCGCTGGGTCTTCCCGGTCTGGCTCTACGTCTCCGTCACCGGCGTCATCGTCTGGGCCTTCATGGAGTTCAGTGGTTCCCTGGCGGCGGTCGCGGCGACGGCGAAGTAAGCCGGTCATTTTCCCCTCGCCCCGTAGTGAATTTCCGCTTTCACTTCCGCGGTCGTCATGGATAGCGAGCCTTCTTCCCGCAACCCGCAGACTGAGAAGCTGTTTCTCTGGGCCTCGTTCATCCTTTTCTGCACCGTGCTCGCCTTCACTTGGTCGACCTACGGCGACGAAGTCGCGCGTCTCGAAGGCCTGCGCGCCAGCGAACGTCAGAAGGAGCAGGCCTACGCGGCGCTCGAACGCGCGCGCGCGCAGACCGACCGTTACATCGACCGTTTCGGGCGCGACCCGGAGTTCGTCCGTGACCAGGCCCGCGAACGCATGGGCGTCGCCGAGCCCGGCGAGATCGTGATCCGCGTCGACGGCGCCCGTGGTATGGCCACGCCCGCCAAGCCGGCGGCCCAGCCCGCGCCCGCTCCGGCCGCCCGCTGAGCATCCTTGCTTGCCTGTCCGCCCTCCCGGGGGCATTGGTTCGTCATGTCCGCACGGAAGAAAGCCCAGGCCACCTGGGGCGGCCGGTTCAGCGCCGGTCCTGCCGAACTGATGCTGCGTTTCGGCGAGTCCGTCTCGTTCGACCATCGTCTCTGGGCCCAGGATATCCGGGGCTCGAAGGCCCACGCCACCATGCTCGCCGAGGCCGGCATCCTGACCAAAAAGGAGCGGGACGCGATCCTGCGCGGCCTCGACGCCATCGCCAAGGAGATCGCCGCCGGCAAGTTCGTCTGGAGCCGCGACCTCGAGGACGTGCACATGAACATCGAGAGCGCGCTCACGAAGCGCGTCCCGGCCGCCGCCAAGCTGCACACCGCCCGCTCGCGTAACGACCAGGTCGCCACCGACGTCCGCCTCTGGATCAAGGACCAGTGCGACGCCGCCGATGAAGCCCTCGTCTCGCTGCTCAAGACCTTGGTGAAACTCGCCGAGGCCAACGCCGACGTGATCCTGCCGGGCTACACGCACCTGCAGCGCGCCCAGCCGGTCTCCGCCGCCCACCACCTCCTCGCCTACGCCGAGATGTTCGGCCGCGACCGCACGCGTCTCGCCGCCGCCAAGGCTTCGGCCAACTGGTGCCCACTCGGCTCCGGCGCGATCGCCGGCACGACCCTTCCGATCCGCCGCGAGGTCACCGCGAAGCTGCTCGGCTTCGTCGACGCCAAGGGCCGCCCGCAGGTCACCCGTAATTCCATGGACGCCGTCGCCGACCGCGATCCGGCCACGGAGTTCTGCTTCGCCGCCGCCCTCTGCGGCGTCCACCTCTCCCGCCTGGCCGAGGACATGGTCCTCTGGTCTTCCGCCGAGTTCGGCTTCGCGCGCATGCCGGACGAGTTCTCGACGGGTTCGTCGCTGATGCCGCAGAAGCGTAATCCCGACTCCATGGAGCTCCTCCGTGGCAAGGCCGCCCGTTTCCAGGCTTCGCTCACGCACCTGCTCTCGCTCACCAAGGGCCTGCCGCTCACGTACAACCGCGACCTGCAGGACGACAAGCCGCCGCTCTTCGACGCCGCCGACCAGCTGATCCTGTCCGTCACCGTCGCCGACGCCACGCTCGCGGGTACGACCTTCCACAAGGCCCGCTGCCTCGCCGCCGCGTCCGATCCCGCGCTCCTCGCCACCGACCTCGCCGACTGGCTTGTGCGCAAGGGCATGCCGTTCCGTCACGCCCACCACGCGGTCGGCCGCCTCGTCGCGCTCGCCGAGAAGTCCGGCGTGCCGCTCGACAAGCTTTCCGACGCCGCCGCGCTGACCGCTGACCAGGAGTTCACGAAGGGCTGGCGCGAAGTCTTCAGTCTCCAGCGCGGTTTCGCCGCGCGCGAGAACACGGGCATGCCCGGCCCCAAGGCCGTCGCCCGCGAGATCGCGCGCTGGAAGCAGTCCCTGCGCTGAGCACGGATGCACGTCGGGCTGCTCATCGCCTCCTGCCTGACCGCGAGCCTCTCGCCCGGGCCGGCGGCGCTGTCGACCATCGAGACCTCGCTCCGCTACGGCAAACGCCGAGCCGCCTGGCATACGCTGGGACTCGCGGTCGGCGAGACCCCGCACCTTTTCCTGGCGCTGTTCGGTACGCAGTGGCTGGCGCAACAGGCCCCGCACGCGCTCACCGTCGTCGCGGTCGCCGGGATGGCATACTTCCTGTATCTCGGATGGCAGCACCTCGCGCGGCCGCGTTCGAGCCTGCCGGAATCCGCCGGACTCGAGGGTGGCGCCGGGCGGCTCTTCCTGCGGGGCGCGTGGGTGAACTTCTCGAACCCGAAGACGATCCCGTTCTTCCTCGTCATCATCCAGGCCGCGAGCGTGCCGACCGACGCGTTCGC
>JBDKIN010000039.1:0-5380 GCA_039797095.1 Verrucomicrobiota bacterium | reverse complement strand
ACCTGCTCAGGCGTGACGGCCGGAGCGGAGTTGCCGAAGCTGTTGCGGACGTAGGTCAGCACCGCGGCGATCTGCTCGTCGGTCTGGTGCGGCAGCGCCATCATGGGGGCGGGCGGCGCGTACTGCTTGCCGGAGACGGTGATGGGTCCCTGCAGGCCGCGCAACTGGATGCGGATGAGGTTCTCGGCGGGACCGTTGACCCAGTTCGACTTGCCCAGCGGCGGGGCGATGACGGTGCCTTCGCCGTTCGCTCCGTGGCAGGCCATGCAGGTCATGAAGGCCTGCTTGCCGGCGGCCAGGACGGCCGGATCGACGTTCGCGACGGCGACGGCAGCGACAGGCTTGATGGTCGCGATATCGAGCGGCTTAGGCTCGGCGGGCTTGGCCTTCTTGGGGGCCTTGTCGAGGGTCGCAAGCCAGGCGACGATATCGCGGACTTCGTTGAGGGCGAGGGCATCCATCGCCGGCATGCCGGAGACGGGGGCGCTCATGGCCTTGATGTCCTTGCGGGCCACGCGCCAGCGGTTACCGGCGACGTCGACGTCGACGTGCTCCTTCTCTTCCTTGATGAGGGTGCCGACCAAGGCCCCGCCGTTGGCGAGCTCGAGGTTGACGGTGCCGTAACCGGAGACGACGACGGCGCCGGCGTTCACGACGGATTCGAGGAGGTAGCGACGGTCGCCGCGCTGGGCCACGCCGGCGAGGTTCGGGCCGGCTTCGCCGCCGGCGGCATGCGAGTCGTCCGAAGCACGGTGACAGCGGAGGCACTGGCCGGCCGGCAGAGCGGTGAAGAGCGCGAAGCCGTTCTTGGCGTCGCCGCCTTCGAGCGCAGGCAGCCATTTGGCGAGCTTGTCGGCGCCGCCGGCGATGGCCTTCTGCGTGGCGGCGAGGGCTTCCTTGACGGATGGCTCGGACCGCTGCGCGGAGGCTTCGAGGAGTTCGATCGCGGCGGGCGAGACACCCTTGGCCTGCTCGAGCGCCTTGAGGCTTTCGACGAAGAGCGTATCGACGCCGGGAGCCGTGAGCTTGGCGAGCGCCTTCCAGGCACCCTGACGACGGGCGGCGGAGCCAGCCTTGGCCGACTGGGAGAGCTCGATGAGGCCTTGGGCAGGATTCAACTGGGCGAGCGCACCGATGGCGACCATGGCGACCTCGTCCTGCTTGTCCTTGGCGAACTTGCCGGCGACTGAAGCGAGATCGGCGGGCTTGCGCTCGAGCCAGAGTTCGAGGGCCTTGGCGCGGGCAGAGCCGCTGAGCTTGGCGTTGCCGACCAGACCGGCGAGGAGGTCATTGGAGAGCGAGGCGACTTCGAGCTTATACTGCTCCACGAGTTCCAGGGAAGCGCGCAGGATGTCGGAGTCTCCTTGGAGCAGGATCGGCAAGGCGGCGCTCAGGCTGGCGCGCAGTTCCTTCGCATCGCGGGCCGGCAACGGGGCCCAATGGCCGGTCGACTGGTCGACGGGATACGGATTGGCCCAGAGGGCGAGGAGACGGAGCGCTTCGGCGCGGGCTTCGGCGGGGAGCTTGGCGTTGGCGGCGATGGCCACCACGCGGGCGGCGTTCGCTTCGCCGCCGAGACGGAACGCGCTGTGCGTCAGGCGACGCAGCATGAAGGTCGTCCACTCACGGGAACCGAGGTCGTCGATGAGCGCGGCGACGGCCGGACGACCGCCTTCGAGGCCGAGGTCATGCACGGCGCGGATGGCTTCGTCGGCGACGAGCGGAGACTTATCCTTCACGAAACGAGCGGCGGAGGCATCATTGCGACGTCGCAGGGCGATGACCGCGGCGAGACGCACGGAAACGTTGTCATCCTTGGCGACAGCGTCGAAGGCGACGGCGTCCTTGCAGAGATGATCGATGGCGAAGGAGCCGGCGTGACGGAGCACGGGATCGGCGTCGGCGTTCTCCTTGAGCATCGTAAGGACTTCCGGGAGATATTTGTCCGCACTGAGACGGGCAGCGGCGATGGCGGCGAAGGAGCGCACGCGGGGCGAGGGATCGAGGATCAGCTTACCGAGCGGCAGGTCGTTACCCTTGAGCGGGGACTCTTCCAGCGCACGGACGGCCTGGGCGCGGACTTCGGCGTCGGCGTGCGCGAGCAGCGGGACGAGACGACGGGCGGCGGCGGTGCGCGCTTCGAGGGAAGCCATCGGCGTCGGGCCCTTCCAGGCACCACCGGGAGCGATGGCCGCGCCACGGCGGGCGAGGATGCCTAGACCCCAGATGCCGTGGACGCGTTCGAGGGCGTTGGCGGACTGGGTGGCGGCTTCAAAACGCTCTGCGGCGTCCGGACGACGGGTGAGTTCGATCTGGGCGCGCAGACGGACGCGCTGGTCGGCGTGCGCGAGGAGCGCGGCGAGTTCGGCGGACGAGGACTTGGCGATGCCGCCGTTGATGAGCGCGGCGACGGGGGCGACGGCGTCAGGCTTCATCATCTTGCCGGCCTCGAGGGTCACGAGACGGCCGGCCTGGTGGGATTCCCAACCGGTGATGAAGTCGGAGACGACGAGACGCCCCTTCCAGTCATACTCGACGTCGGTCGCGGCGACGCCCCAGAGCAGCTGGTGCGAGGAGGTCATCTTCATGCCGGCGCCCGCGGGCTCCATCTTGAAGGACCAGATGCCGGACGCACCGGCGGATCCGCGGTAGTCGCAGATATGGAAATGACCGGCTTCGGATTCGAGGAAGCCCGCGCCGGGGTGATACGTCAGGCCGGAAGGTCCGGAGCTGATGTAAGCGGAGGGCGGGATGATGAAGGCGGGCTGGGCCGGATTCTGGAGCTCCCAGACCTTCTCGGTCATCCAGCGCGACAGCGGACGCTGCTCGAGTCCGATCGAACGGTGGAAGGTGTGCATGGCCTGGTGCTCCATTTCCCAGCCGGAATCGGCACCTTCGACGACGTAGACCACGCGGGCGGCGTCGCCCTGGTCGGAATTATTATCGACGGAGAAAGCGTTACCGAAGTCGTCGAAGGCGATCTCCTTCGGATTACGCAGGCCGAAGTGGACGACTTCGAAGTTCGTGCCGTCGGGCTCGAAACGGAAGACCGCGCCGCGGTTACGGGAGTCGTACTTTTTCCCTTCCTTGGTAGTGAGGTTGAAGCCGCGGTCGCCGATGGTGCCCCAGACGCGGCCGTCGGGACCGATGGCGAAGCCGTTCATGTCGTGTCCGGAGAGCGAGATGCGCACGCCGAAGCCGTCTTCGATGACCTTGCGGCCCGCTTCGACGCCGTCCTGCTTGGCGTCGTGCAGCATCCAGAGCTTCGGGATGCACGCGAAGTAGACCGTGTCGTCCCAGGCCATGACGCCGGCGCCGGTGCCGTCGAGCACGTCGTTGAAGCCGCCCGCGAAGACCTTGTTCGTGGTGAAGGTGCCGTCGGTCTGCTCGCCGCCGACATGGCGGATGAGCTCGGACTTGGCGGTCATCCATTCATGCGAGCGCTTGGCTTCCCACTTCTTGTGCAGCGCGACACGATCGGCGGTGGTCGCCGCGGCGAGGTCGTCGTGATACCAGTATAGGTGGTTGCGGTCGTCTTCGACGCCGAAGCGGAAGCGATGCGTCTCGGCGACGTAGACGGAGCCGTCGTTGCCGAAGCCGATCGCGGTCGGCGAGGTGACGCCGGTGACCTTGCGGTCGGCGGTCGTCTTGAAGGTGGCGCCAGGGACGAGCGCCGCGCTGCCTTCGCCGGGCACGCGCACGAGGCTGCTGTCAGCCTTCGGCTTCGGGCGGCCGCCTGCCGGGAACTTCGGCTTGGCGTCATTGGAGAAGACAAAGTGGTCCGCGGCGATGAAACCCCAGGAGCCCGTTTCGTTATCGACGATGCGGATGACGCCGGTCTTGCCCTTGAACTCCGCGATGTCCCAGACGGTCTCGCGCAGGGTCAGGTCATTGGCGCCGGTCGCCTCGCGGACGACCTTGCCGCCGACGAGGAGTTGGACGGCGGTCTTGCCGGGGTGGTTGCCGCCCGCGACGAGGAAGCCGAGCTTGGGAGACGCGAGCTTGATCTCGGGCGAGGTCAGCGTGCCGGTGGCGGCGTCGCCGCGCAGGCCGGAGCAGACGAGGGCGTTGCCGCCATAGTTGCGGAACTCGCCGTTGACGCCGTCGACCTTGCCGGCGATCGGCGCCAGGCCGAAGCCGGTGCCGGTCGTCTGCCAGCTGTCGAAACCGTCGCCTTCGAAGGCTTCGATGACCTTGGTCTCGGCTGTCAGGACGGACGCGCCCAGACAGAGGGTGAACGTGGCGAAGAGGGAGGACTTCATCGGGAAAAGAGGGGTACACCCCAGAAAAGGAGATGTTCCCCGCAGGTCGAGCGTGGCTTCCAAAAACCTGCGATTAACCCCTGATCGCGTGCAGGACCTGGAACTTCGCCCCGAAATGCGCGGGGTGCGTCAAGGCCCGCAGCCGCCCGGTGGCCTCAGAGTCGCCCGAGAGGGCGATCCGCTCCATCTCGGCACCGGCATACTTGACGAAAAAGGCCTCCTGACGGTCGAGGCGGACATTCCGGAAACCGGCGCCGGCCAAGACGGATTCAATGCGATCCCAAAGCACATGGCAGGTAAGGTCCTGCGAGCCGAGGTTCTCCAGGATCGCGCCCGAAAGCTGATGGCTGCGATAGGCCCGCGCGGTGCCGGCCGGCGATGACTCGAGGCACTGCGCGATGGTCTTGCCGTAATCGAGCAGGATCACGGCACCCGCCCAAGATCCGGTGAGGAATTTCCGGAGAAGATCTTCGGCGGCCAGCGGGGCGTCGATGATCCAGCCTTCTTCAGCATCAGGCAAAGCACCGGCGAACTGCGCCGCCGCAGAGGTGGAGAATTCCGCGAGAGGTTCCACGGTCAGTTCGGCGCCATCGACCCGTACGCCAAGTTCGCGCCACGCTCCGACTTGGCGGACAAACCGATGGAAGGGCTGCGCATCGAGAAGTTCGTTGGCGACGAGCACGCTGCGAGCGGGGAACGTAGGATCAGCGCCGAAGCGGAAGGTGCGCAGCTCGGCGAAGCGCGACGCGACGCCGGCAAAGTGAGCCTGCCCGGGTTCGGCGCCGACCTCGACGAGCGTATGCGTCTTCAGATCGCCGACGAGGGACTTCGCCGCACCGGCGACGAGTTCTCCGAACATGGGGCCGAGCGCGGCCGCGGTGGTGAAATCCGTGCCGGCGGCCTTGCCGACACGCGTCCGATCCGCGACGTAATATCCGAGCCTAGGGGCGTAGAGGGCCGCCTCGACGAGGCGCGCGAACGAGACCACGCCGCCGCGGGCCTCGCGACGGAGCAAGGCGACGATGGCGTCATGTCGGGCCGCGGGCTCCACGCCAGAAGCGTTATGCGGTCTTTTCCGCTCCGCCAGACGAATCGGGATTGAGCCGACCTCCGAATTG
>JBDKIN010000038.1:0-5737 GCA_039797095.1 Verrucomicrobiota bacterium | reverse complement strand
CCGGACTTCCTTGACCTCAATTTCGGCTGCCCCGCCCATAAGGTCATCGAGCAGAACGCCGGTTCGGGCCTCCTGCGCTGCACGCCTTTGCTCTACGACCTCGTCAAGGCGGTGAAGGACGCCATCCCGGACGTCCCGCTGACCGCGAAGATGCGCCTCGGCTGGGATCATGCGACCATCGTGGCCGTCGAGGTCGCGGGTCGGCTCCAAGGGCTGGGCGTCGAGGCCATCGCGGTCCACGGCCGGACCAAGGAGCAGGGCTACTCGGGTGAGGCCCATTGGGGTTGGATCGCCCAGGTCGCGGCGGCGGTCTCGATTCCCGTCATCGGCAACGGCGACGTGAAGGACGGACCCTCCGCTTTGCTTCGTCGGAAGGAATCCGGGGTCTCGGGCCTGATGATCGGCCGCGCGGCGCTCGGTAACCCTTGGATTTTCGCCCAGATCAAGGGGGCGTTGGAGGGCAGGGCGGGGGAGGCCACCGAAACGGGCGTCCAGGCCCGTTGGGATTGCATGATTCGCTTGGCCGAGCTGACGATCGAGGTACATGCCTCACGGCTGGGCCATCGCGACGTCCGCTGGATGCTCGATCGCCTCCATCCGCTCACGCATGGCCTGCCGGGTTCGCGCAAACTCCGCGACCGACTCCGTCATTGTCTGAGTTTGGATGACTTGCGTCGTCTGCGGGACGCACATCTCGTCGAAGCGGCGCAGTGAATTAAAACCCCTATTCACAGGGTAACGATGCGCGTGTGACAGCCGTGCAACAGAAACCTCACTTTCTTATCTACAGGGGGGCTGTTAATAACCTGTGCAGGGCTTGCACTTGTCCCTCGTCTCCGCGCCTCCACAAAAGCGTCTCGATTCGCACCCCTCGGATCGTCACCGGCCCCTTCGCCGGACGCTAAACGAAGGAATCCTTTTTTAACCCCTCCAAACCACCCTTCATCAACGACTTACGGCGTGATTCCTTTCTGTCCCCAAACTGGCACAGAAGCAGCGTCAGAGTCGAGTCCGTCATCTTGACGATTGTTTTACAAAAATACCTCACTTTCGGGCTTCCAAAGAGCCTGTGAACAACCTTTCTCAACCCTCCCCCTTTCTCATGTCCTCTTCCGTCAGCCACCTCTCCCTTTGGGAAACCGCCAAAAGCGAACTCCGTAACGCCCTTCCTCGCGCCGACTTCGAAACTTGGATCTCTTCTCTGCAACCGCTCAGCATCGTCGAAGGCAAAGTCCTCGTCCTGGAAGCTCCGTCGGTCCTCACCGAAGCCTGGGTCAACAGCAACTACGCCGAGATGCTCCGCCGCCAGCTCACGCTGGTCGCCGGACGCAACATGGATTACCGCCTGACGGCTTCCGTCGACGCCGCCCGGGAAGTCGCGCCGGCGCCGGCTCCGGTCGCCCGTGCCTCGCGTCAGGCCGCTTCCTCGCCGGCTCCGGCGATCAAGGCCACCAACACTTTCGAGAACTTCATCGTCGGTCCGGAGAACGAGATGGCCCATGGCGCTTCGCTCGCCGTCGCCAAGGAGCCCGGCCACTACTACAACCCGCTCTTCATCCACGGCCCGACCGGTCTGGGTAAGACCCACCTGATGCACGCCATCGCGCATTCGGTCTACGCCGCCAACCCGCAGGCCCGCATCGCCTACATCTCGTCCGAGACCTTCACGAACGACTTCATCCAGGCGCTCCAGACCGGCAGCGTCGCTTCGTTCCGTCGTCGCTACCGCGAGCTCGACCTGCTCCTCATCGACGACATCCACTTCCTCGCCGGCAAGGAGTCCACGCAGGACGAGTTCTTCCACACCTTCAACGAGCTGCATAACAATCATAAGCAGGTGGTCCTGACCAGCGACCGTCCGGCTTCCGAGATCGCCAAGCTCCAGGAACGTCTCGTCTCCCGCTTCCAGTGGGGCATGGTCTGCTCCATCCAGGCTCCCGGCCTCGAGACCCGCATCGCCATCCTGCGCAAGAAGGCCGCCGCCCGCGGCCTCGACCTGCAGCCGGAGATCGCCGAATTCATCGCGTCCCGCATCGCCCGCAACGTCCGCAACCTCGAAGGCGCCGTCACCCGCATCGTCGGCCTCGTGGGCATGACCCGCAAGCCCCTCGAACTCGCCCAGGTCGAGAAGCTCCTTCACGACATCCTCGTCGAAGAAGCCAGCCACACCCTCACGGCCGAAGTCATCCAGCGTAAGGTCGCCGAGCACTACCGCATCCAGATGTCCGACATGACGTCCAAGCGCCGGATGCAGAACATCGCTTTCCCCCGTCAGGTCGCCATGTACCTCGCCACCCAGCTCACCGGCATGTCCCTCGTGTCGATCGGCCAGGCTTTCGGCGGTCGCGATCACGGTACGGTCATCCACGCCCGCAAGACGGTCGTGAACCAGATGGAAGTGGACGCGAACGTGCGCCGCACGGTCGAGTACCTCCGCGCCCAGCTGTCGATGAACCGCTGATTTTCAGTGCTTAGTGATGCAAAAGGGCCCGACGTGTGTCGGGCCCTTCCTTTTGGGAGACTCGCCGCGCCTCAGAGCATCTTGATCGTGACCGGAAAGCGGTAGATCTTCCCCTCGGTGGACTTCACCAGGCCGATGATGGTCAGGATGAAGGCGGCGATGCCGACGACGATGAGGAGCGGGATCCCGATGAGCACGAAGCAAAGCGGGACGCAGGCGATGGTGTAGATCAGGAAACTGAGCTGGAAGTTCAGCAGTTCCCGGCCTTGGGCGTCGATGAAGGCGCTCTCGTCCTTCTTCACGAGCCAGACGATGAGGGGCCCGATGAGGCTGAAGCCGACCAGGCTCAGCACATGCATGATCAGGCCGAGGTTCTTCTCGTCCTGGGTCGGGACGGGGTCGGCGGGCAGGCTTGGGGGTTCCATGCGGAGGGTATCGCCGAAAGCGGGGCCTTGGGCGAGTCTTTCCCGAGCAAGGTCTTGCTACTTGGGGGCTTTCCACCTTCATCGCAACGTTCCTTCCTAGTCTTTCCCAGGGGAGTCCGTGACCGGACTGAGATGAGGCTTGGCCTCGAACCCTCGTACCTGATGCGCCTCGGCGCCGTAGGAAGCGGATTGTGCAGCCCATCATATCCCCGTTTCCGCGAACCTCCCAGGTCCGCGCGGACAGCCTTTGCCTCCGGCCCTCGGGCCCACCTTTCCTCCATTCCTCTATTTCCCATGGTCTCCGACAACAAGCCCACCACCTTCCCGAACTCGACGCGCGTCTACGTGCCGGGTTCGCGTCCTGATATCCTCGTGCCGATGCGCGAGGTGAAGCTGGCCGACACCTCCCGCCCCGACGGCACGAAGTCGGCCAACGAGCCGGTCCGCATCTACGATACGTCCGGTCCCTGGGGCGACCCCGCCTTTCATGGCGACGTCGAGAAGGGCCTGCCGGCCATCCGCGCCGCCTGGATCCTCGAACGTGGCGACGTCGAAGCCGTTCCCGGCCGCGAACTGAAGCCCGAAGACGACGGCTACCTTTCGTGGAAGCACGCCGAGACCGCCCAGCGCGCCACCTCCCGCAACCGCTTGGTCCAGTTCGACCGCGCCGACCGCAAGGTCTACAAGGGCAAGCCCGGACAGCGCCCGACCCAGCTGGCCTACGCCAAGCAGGGCATCATCACGCCCGAGATGGAGTATATCGCCATCCGCGAGAACATGCGCCTCGCCGCCCAGGCTGATTCGACCCGCCGCCATGACCTGACCTTCCAGCATAAGGGCGAGTCCTTCGGCGCCGCCATCCCCAAGGTGATCACCCCCGAGTTCGTCCGCTCCGAGGTCGCCCGCGGTCGCGCCATCATCCCGGCCAACATCAATCACCCTGAGCTCGAGCCGATGATCATCGGCCGCAACTTCCTGGTGAAGATCAACACCAACATCGGCAACTCGGCCGTCGCGTCCTCGATCGAAGAGGAGGTCGAGAAGATGCGCTGGTCCATCAAGTGGGGAGGTGACACGCTCATGGACCTTTCCACGGGCAAGAACATCCATCAGACCCGCGAGTGGATCCTGCGCAACTGTCCGGTTCCGGTCGGCACCGTGCCGATCTACCAGGCCCTCGAGAAGGTCAACGGCCGCGCCGAGGACCTCACCTGGGAGATCTTCCGCGACACCCTCATCGAGCAGGCCGAGCAGGGCGTCGATTACTTCACGATCCACGCCGGCGTCCGCCTGGCCTACATCCCGCTGACCGCCCGGCGCGTCACCGGCATCGTCTCCCGCGGCGGTTCGATCATGGCCAAGTGGTGCCTCTCGCACCACCAGGAGAACTTCCTCTACACCCATTGGGACGAGATCTGCGACATCATGGCCGCCTATGACGTCAGCTTCTCGATCGGCGACGGCCTCCGTCCCGGCTCGATCGCCGACGCGAACGACGACGCCCAGTTCGCCGAACTGAAGACCCAGGGCGAACTCACCACCCGCGCCTGGGAGCGCGGCGTGCAGGTCATGAACGAAGGCCCCGGCCACGTGCCGATGCACATGATCAAGGAGAACATGGACAAGCAGCTGGAGTGGTGCCACGAGGCCCCGTTCTACACGCTTGGACCCCTCACCACCGACATCGCCCCGGGCTACGACCACATCACGTCCGCCATCGGCGCCGCGATGATCGGCTGGTACGGCACCGCGATGCTCTGCTACGTCACGCCGAAGGAACACCTCGGCCTGCCGAACAAGAACGACGTCCGCGAGGGCGTCATCGCCTACAAGATCGCCGCCCACGCCGCCGACCTCGCGAAGGGGCATCCCGCCGCGCAGATCCGTGATAACGCGCTCTCCAAGGCCCGTTTCGAATTCCGCTGGCCCGACCAGTTTGCCTTGGCCCTCGATCCCGAGCGCGCCCAGGAATACCACGACGAGACCCTCCCGCAGGAGTCCGCCAAGACCGCCCACTTCTGCTCCATGTGCGGACCGAACTTCTGCTCGATGCGCATCTCCGATGACATCCGCAAGTTCGCCGACGCCCAGGGCGTCTCCGAAGCCGAGGCGCTCGCCAAAGGCATGGAAGAGAAGTCCAAGGAATTCCGCGAAAAAGGCGGGGAAATTTACCAGTAACCATTAACGGGTGTCTGCGGTGGGCGGTCAGCGGTGGGCGGTTGGGATATAATCCTAGAACCTGCTTCTGACCGCCTCCTGTTTTGTCTCATCTATCCGCCAACCCCTAACCGCTAACCGCTGTGACCGTCCGCAAACAATCCTCCACCGCCTGGTATGACTCCCCGTTATACTATGACATGGTGTATGCGGATTATACGCCGAAGGAGACCCGCTTCATCGAGGGCATCATGAAGAAGCATGGCCCGGAACTGGACGGGCCCATGCGCGTGTTCGAACCAGCCTGCGGTTCCGGACGTCTGCTGGAGTCGCTCGCCGCCCGCGGCCACGTCGTCCATGGCTTCGACCTGAACAAGCACCAGGTAGCCTTCGCCAAGGACCGCCTCCAGGCCAAGGGTCTGAAGGGCAGGGTGTGGCGCGACCGCCTGCAGGATTTCAAGGTCCCGAAGGGCGCCCGCTATGACGTCGCCCACTGTTTCGTCAGCACGTTCAAGTATGTCGACAGCGAAGCCGGCGCCCTCAGCTCGCTGCGTCGCATGGCCGCCGCCTTGCGTCCGGGCGGCCTGCTGCTGCTCGGCCTGCACCTGACCGATTATAAGAACAGCCCGCCTGACCACGAACGCTGGATCGGCCGCAAGCCGGGCATCCGCGTCGTGAGCGATACGTGGTCCGC